>JBFGZP010000220.1:0-5861 GCA_041586695.1 Thauera sp. | reverse complement strand
GCGGCGGACGACCGGCTCGATGAAGGCACGCGTCTTTTCATTCTGGTAAGTGATGATGAGCCTGGCACCGGCCCGGGCACAGGCTTCGGCGATGCCGGTAATAAGACCGATCTTGCCCGTGAGGTTGACGATGGGGGTCATGGGAGTTCCCTGTAAATGCGTTCTTGTTGCTGCGGTGCGATAAACTCAGATCTCATTGCGCATGGCCTGAAATAACATGACGCATAAGGAATCCGTCTGCCGGCACATGTGTCATTATCCAGTATATGACGCATTGCAACATGGATAAGCGAGGGCAGACCGGGTTTCCGTCCTCGAGATCGCTCGAATGACACGAAATGCATACGTCTTCCTGGACTTCGACGGCGTCACCCATCCCTGGGGTGAGGTCGAGGATTTCCGCTGCCTGCCGCTGATCGAATCCGTACTCAGGGAGTTTTCCGAAGCGCGGGTCGTCATCGCGTCGGACTGGCGCACGCTGTTCTCGCTCGGCAATCTGGTCGCCCGCTTTTCCGCAGACATCCGCCCCCGCATCGCCGGCGTAACGCCCCACATGCTGCCCCGGCAGGGTGCCGAACTGCATGGCCTGCGCGAGCGCGAGGCGATGCTGTGGCTGGCGCAGCACGAGGCGGATGTCGAGACTGTCGCCTGGTGCGCGGTCGACGATGCGCCCGGCAACTGGATCACGCGCCCGCGCCTGGTGCTGACCGATTTCAAGCGCGGCTTCACCGAGGAAGATGCCGAGGCGCTCCGCCGCATGTTGCGCCGTTTCCGCGACGGCGACATTGCCCGCGTGATGCCGCGCACATCTTCATTGTGGGCGTGAAACATCGCCTGATCTGCGCTCCGGAGGGCGCGCTTGCTCGCCGGCCCGAGCGCCCGGAGCGCCGCGAGCGCGGAGCGTCGCATTGCTTCACCGCGCTGCGCTCGGCACAATGGCCCCCTTCTTGCCGGTGTTTCCGATGACCGCTACCGAATCCGTCCTGCCCGTCGACCCGCTCGCCGCAGTCGTCGATGCCGAAGCCCAGCGCCAGGCCGCACGCATGGCGCAGGAGTCCTTCGCGCGCGTGTTCCGCCTCAGCGTCGGCGAAACCGAAGCCGCTCGCCAGCAGGGCGTCGCGCAGCTGCGCAAGGACCTGTCCGACTGGGTGCAGGCGGGTGCCGGCGACGATGCGCGGGGGTTGCGCCTGGCACTGCTTCTGTCGGGCATGGATCAATGGGGGCTTGTGTGGACCCAGGCCTTCGGCCTGGTCGCCATCCCCGGTCTGACCGAACTGATCGGCGCGCTGCGGACGCAACTCGATGCCGAGGCGGAGTCGCACTTCCTGCGGCAGTTCGAGGCGATCGCCGCTGCGCCGGAGAACGCCATAGACTTCAAGGTCGAACTGCGTCGCGGTATCCACGTCGCGCTTTGGCATTCGTCGATCGCCACCGAGGAACGAGACGAGGCGCTACGCCTTGCCGGGCTGCTCGGCGGCCAACTGCTGGCACTCGCGCGCGACATGCCCGAGCTCGGCTGGCGCCTGGTGGCCGACGCGCTGGCCTTCATCCAGATCCGCTGCCTGGCCGATGGCCTTGCGGCCGATGGCGTCGCGCAGGAGGCGACGCAGGCCCTGTTCGCAGCGCTGGCGCGCGAGTTGCCGAAGGCGCAGCGAGACCTGGTGATGTCGCATGCGGCGCGCGCGGTCGTTGCCTGGCAGCTGGCCAGGCGTCCGCCGGAGCAGATTCACTGATGGCGCTCAAGGCGACGATCTTCAAGGCCGATATCCAGATCGCCGACATGGACCGCGGCCACTATGCCGACTACAGCCTGACCCTGGCCCGGCACCCGTCCGAGACCGACGAGCGCATGATGGTGCGGCTGTTCGCCTTCTCCCTGTTCGCCGACCCCGCGCTCGGCTTCGGCAAGGGTTTGTGCGTCGATGACGAGCCCGATCTGTGGCAGCGCGACCTCACCGGCGCCGTCGAGCGCTGGATCGACGTCGGCCAGCCGGACGAGAAGTGGGTACGCAAGGCCTGCGGCCGCGCGGCCGAGGTCGTCGTCGTCACCTACGGCCGCGCCGCCGATGTGTGGTGGAACGGCGTCCGCAACAAGCTCGCGCGCCAGCCGACCCTGCGGGTGATCGAACTGGCGCGGGAGTCGACCGCCGAGCTGGCGAGTCTTGCCGAGCGCACGATGCGGCTGCAGGTCACGATCCAGGACGGCAATGCCTGGGTCACCAACGGTCGCGACTCCGTGCAACTCGAGCCACGCAGCCTGCTGGGACCGGATCGCGTCTGACGACCGGCGTACCGGCATGAACTACCTTGCGCATGCCTTTCTCGCCGGTCCACTCGCCTCCGACCGCGTCGGGGGCGTCATCGGCGATTTCGTCAAGGGTCGGCTGGATCCGCTGCCCGCAGGCCTGTCGGCGGCGCTTGCCGCTGGCGTCATGCTGCACCGGCGCGTGGACAGCTATGCCGACGGCCATCCTGCGTTCCTTCGCAGCCGCGCGCGCGTGAGCCCCGAACGCAGGCGGGTGAGCGGGATCATGGTGGACCTGTTCTACGACCATTTCCTGGCACGCCACTGGGCATGCTTCAGCGATCAGGCCCTGCGCGAATTCACCGCCCAGACCTACCACATCCTAGAATCCCACCCCGAGCCGCTGCCCGAGGCCTTCCTGCCGGTTCTCGCCCGCATGGCCGCGGACGACTGGATGGCCGCCTACGCCGAGGTCGCGCACGTCGCGCGCGCGCTCGATCGCATGGCGGAGTTCCGCCTGCGGCGACCCAATCCGCTCGGCGGCGCGGGGGAAGAACTGGTGCGTGACTACGCCGGCTTCGAGGCCGACTTCCTCGATTTTCTGCCCGACGCCATCGCCTTCTGCGCCTCGGTCAGGGCGTCGCGCTAGCCCCGAGTGGCGCTCACAGCGCCCACAGCGGGGCCTCGTCCATCAGCGCGATCTGCTCGCGCAGTTCGAGCACGCGGTCCTGCCAGTAGCGCTGGGTGTTGAACCAGGGAAAGGCAGCGGGAAAGGCGGGATCGTTCCAGCGCCGGGCGATCCACGCCGAGTAGTGGATCAGGCGCAGGGTGCGCAGGGCCTCGACGAGATGCAGCTGGCGAGGCGAAAACGCCATGAAGTCTTCGTAGCCGGCGAGAATGTCGGCGAGCTGGCTCGCCTGCTCGTGGCGCTCGCCCGACAGCAGCATCCACAGGTCCTGCACCGCCGGACCCATGCGCGCGTCGTCGAAATCGACGAACTGCGGACCGCCGCTGGCGTCCCGACTGTCGGGCAGCCATAGCACGTTGCCCATGTGGCAGTCGCCATGCAGGCGGATGGGAGTGAAACGCCCGGCGCGGTCGAAGGCCCGGCGCACGCCGTCCAGCGCCTGGTCCGCGGTACTGTGCCACGCCGGCAGCAGGTCGGGCGGAATGCAATCGTGGGCGAGCAGCCAGTCACGCGGTTCCGCGCCGAAGGTAGCGAGGTCGAGCGCCGGTCGTGCGGCGAACTTCCGCGTTGCGCCCACCGCATGGATGCGGCCGATGAAGCGGCCCAGCCATTCGAGCGTACCGCGGTCGGACAGCTCCGGAGCACGTCCGCTCAGGCGCGGAAAGACGGTGAAGCGCAGCCCGCCGAAATGATGCAGCGTCCGTCCGCCGAAGACGAGCGGCGCGGCCACCGGGATTTCACGTTCGGCCAGTTCGGCCGTGAACGCATGCTCCTCGAGGATGGCCGCGTCGCTCCAGCGTGCCGGACGATAGAACTTCACCACCCGCATCGGGCCGTCGTCGATGCCGACCTGATAGACGCGGTTCTCGTAGCTGTTGAGCGCGAGCTGGCGGCCGTCCGGCTGCAGCCCGACGCTCTCGACGGCATCGAGCACGGCATCGGGGGTGAGGCGGGCGAAGGGCGCTTCGGCAGCGGGCGGCTCGAGCGTCATCGGCGCTCAGGCATCCCGGCGCTTTTTCGGCTTGCCGGCCGAGAAGGGGGCGCGGTCGTCCTTGCGCGGGCTGCCGAAGCCACCGGGCTTGCCGTAGCTGCCGGTGGGCTTGCCCTGGCCACCACCGCCGGGCTTGCCGTAGCCGCCGGCAGGTTTGCCGGCCCACGGCTTGGGGTCGCGATGCTCGTCGCCGCCCTCGTGCTGCGGGCGGTCTTCGCGTGGCGGCCGCCGGCGCTCCGGCGTTGCCGCCGCCTCGGCGTCGGTGAGGGTGCGGATGTTGAGCGGGCACTGGCGCACGCGAGTGCGCTTGAGCACACCGAGCAGGTCGTCGGGCAGATTGGCGGGCAACTCGACCGTGCTGAAATCATTGAAGAGGTGAATCTGGCCGATGTACTTGCCTTCGATCCCGCCCTCGTTCGCGATCGCGCCGACGATCTCCTTTGGGCTCGCGCCCTGGTTGCGGCCGACCTCGATGCGATAGCGCACCAGCGCGCCGTCGGCGAAGGCACGACGGCGGGCGAGGATCTCGTCCCGGTTCGGGCGCGGCGTGCGTGCGCGCGCCGCGCCAGTGGTGAAGTGCTCCTCGCGCGGCGGACGGCCGCCCGCGATGGTGGGCGTGGTTGCGACCTCCCAGCCGCGGCCAGACTCCTCGATCTGGAGCGGGCGTTCGCGCTGGGCGAGGTAGGCGAGCGCGGCAGCGATCTCATGCACGTCGATCTCGTTCTCTTCGGCGAGACCATTGACGACGTCCATGAAGAAGCCGAGATCCTCGCTGCTCACGGTATCGACCACCAGGCGCCTGAACTGCGCCACGCGCAGGTTCGACACTTCCTCGCTGCTCGGCAGCGCGATCGGGGTGATCGGCTGCCGTGTCGCGCGCTCGATCGTCTTCAGCATGCGCGTCTCGCGCGGCGCCACGAACAGGATCGCCGAACCCTCGCGACCCGCCCGGCCGGTGCGACCGATGCGGTGCACGTAGGCTTCGGTGTCGTAGGGAATATCGTAGTTGATGACGTGGCTCACCCGCGGCACGTCGATGCCGCGCGCGGCGACGTCGGTGGCGACGACGATGTCGAGCGCGCCGCTCTTGAGCTGCTCGATGACGCGCTCGCGCAGGCCCTGAGTCATGTCGCCGTTGAGCGCGGCAGCGGCGTAGCCGCGCGCTGCCAGCTTGTCGGCAAGTTCCTCGGTAGCGATCTTCGTGCGCACGAATACGAGCGCGGCGTCGAAGCTCTCCTCGGCGTCGAGGATGCGAGTCAGGGCATCGAGCTTGTCCACCCCGCGCACCAGCCAGTAGCGCTGGCTGATCTTCGCCACCGTGCTGGTGGCGGAGCGGATCTTCACTTCTTCCGGCTCGCGCAGGTGGCGGTGGGCGACGTCGCGAATGACGTTCGGCATGGTCGCCGAGAAGAGTGCGGTCTGGCGCGTCTCCGGCGTGTGATCGAGGATCCACTCGACGTCGTCGATGAAGCCCATGCGCAGCATCTCGTCGGCTTCGTCGAGCACGAGGGCCTTGAGCGCGTCGAGCTTCAGGCTGCCGCGTTCGAGGTGGTCCATGACCCGCCCCGGGGTGCCGACGATGACTTGGGCGCCGCGCGCGAGTTGACGCAACTGCACCACCATGCTCTGGCCGCCGTAGACCGGCAGGACGTGGAAGTCCTTGAGGTGGTGGGCGTACTTGGCGAAGGCCTCGGCGACCTGGATCGCCAGTTCGCGCGTCGGCGTCAGCACCAGCACCTGCGGATTGCGATCGGCCAGATCCAGGCGCGCCAGCATCGGCAGCGCAAAGGCGGCCGTCTTGCCGGTCCCGGTGTGGGCTTCGCCGAGCAGGTCGCGGCCGGCGAGCAGGTGCGGTATGCAGGCGGCCTGGATTGGCGACGGAGTTTCGTAGCCGACCTCGGCCAGCGCGGACAGCAGGGGCGCGGGCAGGTCGAGTT
>JBFGZP010000219.1:0-5865 GCA_041586695.1 Thauera sp. | reverse complement strand
GCCACCAGGCCGCGCAGGACACGGCCAGCAGTGCCGCCCAGATCATCAGGTAGCGGGACAGCTCTTCGGTCCAGCTCAGGCCGGCTTCGGTGAGGTAGCGGGCCCCGACGCCGAGCCAGACGACGACGATCATCGCGGCCACGAGCAGGGCGCACAGCCACTCGATGCGGCGGTTGACCTGCCGGCCGAGAGTTTCCAGGCGCTGCGCCAGCGCGGTCAGGTTCATGCGGGACTCCTGAAGTGCCGTGAGCGGGGATTTCGGTGGCCGTGTTGCAGCGGTCGAATTCACTCTAAAACACAAATTTCAGAAGTACAAAATTGAAACTATAATTTTTATAATGGTGCATCAGCATGCTGCGGGGCACCATCGTTGTGCAGCACAAAGTGCTGATAACAAAGGAATATGCGGCTTATGCGCGGTGATTGGGCGTGGCTGCACCGAAGTGGCCGCCAGCAGTGAAAAGCGCCCGATGGCCGCACTCCGGTGCGAACCGGGGGCGTGGCGTCGGGCGCTCTGGGGCCGTCTCTCCGCGTCGGCTAGGATGCTGCGACGCGACAGACGGGGGTGCCCGCGTTGCGGGCGACAATGATCAACCCGCCGGCGGCACCGTCGAGGCGAAGCTGGGGCGGGCGAACATCTTTTCGGCGAACGGAATCAGACCGGGATGGCGGTCGCGCCAGTCGATGTCGGGAAAACGCAGGTCGAGATAGGCGAGGGCCACGGCCACGCTGATGTCGCCGAGGCGCATCTCGTCGCCGTTGAACCAGGGCTTGCCGGCGAGGCGGCGCTCGAGTTCGGCCAGGCCGCGGTCGAGCTTCTCGAGCTGGCGTGCGACCTCGCGGTCGCTGCGCTCGCCGTCGGCGCGGCGCGACTCGAGCAGCGCCGCCACGCTGGCGTCGGTGACGCCGTCGGCCAGCGCCTCGGTCTGGCGCACACGCACCGCCTCGAGATGATCCAGCGGCAGCAGCGCCGGGCTGGCGTTGAGCGTTTCCAGGTAGCCCGCGATCACCGGCGAATCGAAGAACACGTCGCCTTCTTCGGTGATCAGCGCCGGGACCTTGCCGAGGGGATTGACCTCGGGCACGCGGGTGTTGACCTCCCACGGCGAGTCGACGACGAGTTCGAAGGGCAGCGCCTTCTCGGCGAGGATGATGCGGATCTTGCGTGCGTAGGGGCTGGTGAGCGAGGCGAGCAGTTTCATGGGGGAGCCCTCCTGTGTCCGGGCGGGTTGGGGAAGGGGGCGTGCGTCGGGCCGATCAGGCCGGGGCGTCGGCGCGCCGTACATTGCGCGCGATGATCTCGCGGATCACATGCAGCTTGCCGTGGAAGAAGTGGTCGGCGCCGGGCACGACGGTCACCGGCAGATCCTGCGGCCGCGCCCACTCGAACACGTTCTCGAGCGCGACGGTCTCGTCGTTCTCGCCGTGGATGACCAGCGTGGGGATGGTCTTGGGCAGCGGCGGGGTGTCGTAGTGGCGGGCGCCGTCGGAGGCCGTGCCGGTCGCCGTTCCGACCAGGATCAATTGGCGCGGCGGGGCAATGCCTTCGCCGAGGCGGTTGGCGATGCGGATCTGGACGAAGCCGCCGAAGGAGAATCCGCCCAGCGCCAGCGGCATGCCGCCCCAGCGCGATTGCGCCCAGGTGAGCACCGACAGCATGTCGTCGGTTTCGCCCTCGCCGTGATCGTGCTCGCCCTCGCTCTTGCCGACGCCGCGGAAGTTGGGGCGGATCGCGACGTAGCCGAGATCGCGGAAGCTGCGCGCAAGGGTGTGGGCGACCTTGTTGGTGTTGGCGCCGCCGTAGAGCGGGTGCGGATGGCAGATCAGGGCGATGCCGCGCACCGTCGCGGGTGCGTCGAGCAGCACGTCGATGGCGCCGGCAGCGCCGCGCAGCAGGGCGGATTCGGTGGGCAGGGGGCGGCTCATGCGGGGTCCTCCGGCAGGCGCAGGCGGTCGACGACGCGGCCGTGCACCAGGTGGCTGTCGATAATCTCGTCGATGTCTTCGCGATCGACATAGGTGTACCACACGTTGTCCGGGTAGACGACCAGCACCGGCCCGTCGTCGCAGCGCCCGAGGCAGCCGGCCTTGTTGATGCGCACCTTGCCCTGGCCCTTGAGGCCCAGGGCGGCGCTGCGGTCCTTGGCGTAGGCCTGCATCTCGGCGGCCTTGTGGTCGTTGCAGCAGCTCTCGCCGGGTGGGCGCTGGTTGCAGCAGAAGAAGACGTGGTGCTTGAAGTAACTCATGCGGTTCTCTCGGTTCCTGTGCAGGGTTGCGGCACGCGCTTGGTCGAGGGGCATTCTTGCTGCGCGCAGGCCGACGATTATAGGCGGCGGTCCTCTCCGGGCCGCGGGCTGCTGAGGTGTTCGCCCCGCCACAACCCGAGTGCGGACAGATAGGCCAGCGCGATGAAGGGCCACAGGCTGTCCGCCAGTTGGGTCAGACCGTGGAAGTTGAGGAAGTTGCTGTAGTTGGTCAGGCGCTGGCTGTATGGCAGATAGGGGTTCTCCGGCATGAGGTTCACCAACGCGGTGGCGGCGAGCAAGGCGGTGCCCGCGACCGCGTGCTGCACCAGCCGTGGCAGCATCAGGGTGAGCGTGAGCAGACCGAGGCCGATTGCGAGACCGTGCTCTGCCCCGGGCGTGAGCCAGGCCAACGGTGCGCCCGGCACGAAAAAACTTGCCGTTGCGATCGTCTTCGCGCCGATGCCCAGCGCCAGCACCAGCACGATCGGAAAGGGGCTGGAAGACAGGATCATGCAGCGCGTGAACAGGCCGATTGCCAGCACCGCCGTGGCGGTAAGGGCGGTATCGAAGGCGATGAAGCGCTCGGCGCGAAACGGCAAGGGCGCGGGGATACCGAGCAGACTGCGGACGTCGCCGGTCGAAAACAGCAGGTCGGTGGCACTGAACTGGCCCAGCAGCCAAAGACCGACCAGGATCAGGCCGACATCGCCGGTGTGGCCGCCGATGATGTTGGCGGCGCGCCAGCGCTGCAGCCAGCCCTGGCGACCGAACAGGCTGCGACCCCAGCGCGCGCCCAGGGTGGCGCCGAGCAACGCGCCCACGGTGTTGCCGCCGAGGTCGACATTGCTGGCGATGCGGCTGGGCAGGTAGTTCTGCACCGTCTCCAGGCCGAGGCTGAACAACGCGGCGACGACGGTGGCGACCACCACCACCCGCCCGGCGCGCCAGCCCGCGGGCAGGATGGTGGCGAGCATGAAGCCGAAGGGGAGGTAGCCGATGAGGTTGAAGACGAGATCGCCGACGGTGAAATACTTGGGCCACGGCGCCCACAGGAAGTCGAGCAGCGGCAGCCCGCTGCTGCGCCAGCCGGCCACCGGGTGGAGGCAGGCGTACGCGATCAGCACCGCATAGGCGACGGTGAGCGTGCGCGGCAGGGACGGGATGGGGCGGGGCATGTGTGGTGGGGGTGGCGTCGGCACGCCAGTTTAACGGCTGGCGGCCGCGCGGCGTGGTCCGGCGCTCGGCGCCCGAATCGTCGTCGCCGGCGATCCGGGCGCGGCTTGCCCCTGGTGAGGGCCGCGCGACAATGGCAGGACGGGGACCCCGATGCGGGGCGCTGAACTTGCGCCCCTTGTTGCACTCAGCCTGAAGTCGGCGAGCGAGGCCCGCGAACCGGGTCCTGCGTCGGCGGCTGCGCCCGAAGCGCAGCCCCTTCAACCCTTGCCCGAGGAGGACCGATCATGGCCGATTCGATCGTCGCCGTCGTTACCGGCGCAAACCGTGGTCTGGGGCGTGCGGTCGCGCGTCGCCTGGCCATCGCAGGTCATCGGGTGATCGCCACCGCGCGCAAGCCGGCGGATCTCGAACCCTTGCGGCTGGAGCTGGAAAGCGCAGGCTGCCCGATCGAGTGTCGCCCGCTCGACGTCACCGACGACGCGTCTGTCGCCGCGTTGCGCGACTGCTTGCGCGAGCGTTTCGATCACATCGACGTGCTGATCAACAATGCCGGCATCTCGATCGAGCGCTTCAACACCAGTGTGCTGGACGTGCCGCTGGACACCCTGCGCGCGACCCTGGAGACCAACTTCTTCGGCGTGCTGCGGGTTACCCAGGCGTTGGTGCCGCTGATGCGTGCGAGCCCGGCCGGCCGGGTGGTCAATCTGGCCTCCGGCATGGGCCAGTTGTCGGACATGCAGGCCGGTTCCCCCGCCTATCGCGTGTCCAAGACCGCGGTCAACGCGCTCACGCGCATCCTCGCCGCCGAGATGGCGGGAAGCCGCGTCAAGGTCAATTCCGTCTGCCCCGGCTGGTGCCGCACCGGCATCGGTGGCCCGGATGCCCCGCGTTCTGCCGACGAGGGCATCGACACGGTGTTCTGGCTCGCGACCCTGCCCGAGGACGGGCCCAGCGGTGGCTTCTTCCGCGATCGCCAGCCGATTCCGTGGTAGAGAAGTTCGCCCAAGGGCAGAATCGCGCGGGGCGGCAGGCGCGGGCCGCGACGGGCTGGACCCGTTCGCTACTCGCGACGGCGGCCTTTTGCATCTATCGTTACGCGATACCCGCATCGAGGAGAAGGAAATGATCGACTGGACGAACTTCACGCCGTGGTCCTCGCTCCTGGGGGGGCTAATGATCGGCATTTCAGCGGCGATGCTACTGCTGTTCAACGGGCGAATTGCGGGAATCAGCGGCATCGTGGGCGGACTGTTGCGGCCGGCGGGCGGCGACAGCGGCTGGAGAATCGCGTTTCTGCTCGGCTTGCTGCTTGCGCCCCTGCTCTACGGCGTCGTCGCGCCGCTGCCCTCGGTACGTATCGATGCCGACACCGCCACCCTCATCGTGGCGGGCCTGCTGGTCGGTCTCGGTACCCGTTATGGCTCGGGTTGCACCAGTGGCCACGGCGTCTGCGGCCTGTCGCGGCTGTCTCCACGGTCGATGGTCGCGACCGCTGCCTTCATGCTCGCCGGCTTCGCCACCGTCTTCATCGTTCGCCACCTGCTCGGCTGAGCGAACCCCTCAGAGCCTTGCAAGGAGCGCAGCATGCAATTGCTGATGGCATTTCTTACCGGCCTGGTATTCGGCCTTGGCCTGATCATATCGGGCATGACCGATCCGTCGAAGGTGATCGGCTTTCTCGACCTCGCCGGCAAGTGGGACCCCTCGCTCGCCTTCGTCATGGGGGGCGCGATCCTGGTCGGCCTGTTCGCCTTCCGCTTCGCCGCTAGCCGTCCGCGGGCCGTTCTGGGCGGTCCGATCCGCCTGCCGACCGCGAGCCGGATCGACCGTCGGCTCGTGCTCGGGAGCCTGGTGTTCGGTGCCGGCTGGGGGCTTGCCGGGTATTGCCCCGGCCCGGCGCTGGCATCGCTGGCGACGGGCGGCAGCAAGCCCGTCATATTTGCGATCGCCATGCTCGTCGGGATGGCGATATTCGAACTCGGGGACCGCGCCGCCCGCCCGGCCGAAGCGCCGAGCGAATGACGCCCGCCGCCGCCGGGCGAAGGCTCGAACGCGGCTCGCCCGCCGATTACAGGTCCTTACAGCGGATGCCATAAGCGAGCGCTAGAGTGGTGGCGCTTCAGCAGAAAAACCGCTGTATATCCTTGTGCAAGGAAAGAACCATGAACAGGCTCTGGATTCCGACGCTCGCCGCAAGCTTGACCCTGAGCGCGAATGCCTTCGCGGACCACGACCGCTACGACGACGATCGCGACTATCGCCCGCGTCATCGCGCCGAGCGCGTCGTGGTCGAGCGCCAATATGTCGGCGACGGGGTCGTCTATCGCGAACGCGTGCTTCATCCCGCGCGCCCGGGTGAGGGCGTCATCGTCGAACGCCAGTATGTCGGCAACGGCGTCGTTCGCCGCGAGCGGATCGTTCAGCGTGAGTACCCGGTCGAGCG
>JBFGZP010000218.1:0-5958 GCA_041586695.1 Thauera sp. | reverse complement strand
GCCTGATGTTCGGCTACGCCTGCAACGAGACCCCCGCGCTGATGCCGCTACCGATCTACTACGCGCACCGCATCATGCAGCGTCAGGCCGAAGTGCGTAAGGACGGCCGCCTGCCGTGGCTGCGCCCCGACGCCAAGAGCCAGATCACGGTGAAGTACATCGACGGCAAGCCAGTGGCGATCGACACCGTGGTCGTGTCCACCCAGCACGATCCCGAAATCAGCCAGGCGCAGATCCGCGAGGCGGTGATCGAGACGATCATCAAGTCGGTGCTGCCCGAGGAACTGATGAAGGGCGAGGTGCGCTACCTGATCAACCCCACCGGCCGCTTCGTGGTCGGCGGCCCGCACGGTGACTGCGGCCTGACCGGACGCAAGATCATCGTCGACACCTACGGCGGCGCGGCCCACCACGGCGGCGGCGCGTTCTCGGGCAAGGATCCGAGCAAGGTCGACCGCTCGGCAGCCTACGCCTGCCGCTACGTGGCGAAGAACGTCGTCGCCGCGGGCCTGGCCGACAAGTGCGAGGTGCAGGTGGCCTACGCCATCGGCGTCGCGCGCCCGGTGAGCCTGATGGTCAACACCTTCGGCACCGGCAGGATCGACGACGGCAAGATCGTCGAACTGATCGGCAAGCACTTCGACCTGCGCCCGAAGGCGATCATCCAGACCCTCGACCTGTTGCGCCCGATCTACGCCAAGACCGCCGCCTACGGCCACTTCGGCCGCGACGAGCCGGAGTTCACCTGGGAACAGACCGACAAGGCCGCTGCCCTGCGCGCCGACGCCGGCCTGTAAGCCTCCGCCTGCCGGGGCGGCCCTCGTGCCGGCCCGGCGGCGGATTGCTCCCGAATTTCCTCCAAACTTGGCCTGAAAGCGAAAGTCCATGCTCCAGCAAGTCCTGATGTTCATCCTCGGCCTCGTCACCCTCGTCATCGGCGCGGAGGGGCTGGTGCGCGGCGCCTCGCGGCTGGCGGTGTCCTTCGGTGTGTCGCCGCTGGTGGTGGGGCTCACCGTGGTCGCCTTCGGCACCAGCGCGCCGGAGATGGCGGTGTCGGTGGGCGCGGCGCTCAACGGCAACCCGGATCTCGCGATCGGCAACGTCGTCGGCAGCAACATCGCCAACGTGCTGCTGATCCTGGGCATCTCGGCGATCATCGCGCCGCTGCTGGTGGCCGAGCAGATCATCCGCCAGGAGATCCCGATCATGATCGGCGCCTCGGCCCTGCTGGTGGTGATGGCGCTCGACGGCGTCCTGGGCCGCTTCGAGGCGGCGGTGCTGTTCGGGCTGGTCGTCGCCTACACCGTGTTTCTGGTCGTGCAGTCGCGGCGGGCATCGAAGGCCGTCCAGGACGAGTTCGGGACCGAAATCCCTGACTCGGCGTGGGACCGGCACTGGAGCGTGCAGTTGCTGCTGGTCGCCGCCGGCCTGGCGATGCTGGTGGCCGGTGCCGGCTGGCTGGTGGATGCGGCGGTCGCGTTCGCGCGGGCCTTCGGCGTCAGCGACCTGGTGATCGGCCTCACCATCGTCGCCGTCGGCACCTCGATGCCGGAGATCGCCACTTCGATCGTCGCCGCCATGCGCGGCCAGCGCGACATCGCGGTGGGCAACGTGGTCGGCAGCAACGTGTTCAACATCTTCGCCGTGCTCGGCGTCACCGGCATGGTTTCGGCGGGCGGGCTTCCGGTGTCCGAGACGGCGCGCAACTTCGACCTCTGGGTGATGCTCGCCGTCGCCTTCGCCTGCCTGCCCATCCTGATCACCGGCCGCGAGATCGCGCGCTGGGAAGGCTGGCTGTTCCTCGGCTACTACGCGGCCTACACGGCGTGGCTGGTGCTCCAGGCGCAGACCCACGAGAGCCTGCCCGTGTTCTCGGGCGTGATGCTCGGCTATGTCATGCCGCTCACCGTGATCACGCTGGTGGTGAGCTTCGTGCGCCATAATGGCGGGACCGCGAGCAGGCACTGACACGGCTGGCTGCGCGGCCGACGCCCTTCTGATCGGTCGGCCGCTTCGTTATAATCAGACTCTTCCGAGGAGCGCTGCGAGGCGCCGGCTGCATCCGCAGCACAGGCCCCCAGGCTCGGAACCCGCCGCCACGGCGGGCAGCAGCACAACGGCGCTCACCCTGCTAATCATTTCCAACCCTGCCGGGTTCGGGATGCCGGGTGAGCCAGCCGCGGCGGCCGTCGAGGCCTGCCGACCGCTCCCCCGCTTCCTCCCGGCGATAGCATGGAGCTTCACATGAACGCTGTGGCTGAACAAAACTTCACCGACTTCGTCGTTGCAGATCTCGCGCTTGCCGACTGGGGTCGCAAGGAAATCCGCATCGCCGAAACCGAGATGCCCGGGCTGATGGCGATCCGCGAGGAATACGCCGCCTCCCAGCCGCTCAAGGGCGCGCGCATCACCGGCTCGCTGCACATGACCATCCAGACCGCGGTGCTGATCGAGACGCTGACCGCGCTCGGTGCCGAGGTGCGCTGGGCGTCGTGCAACATCTTCTCGACCCAGGATCACGCCGCGGCCGCCATCGCCGCCAGCCGCGTGCCGGTGTTCGCGGTCAAGGGCGAGTCGCTCAAGGATTACTGGGACTACACCCACCGCATCTTCGAGTGGCCCGATGGCAGCTACTCCAACATGATCCTCGACGACGGCGGCGACGCCACCCTGCTGCTGCACCTCGGTGCGCGGGCCGAGAAGGACATCTCGGTGCTGGCGAAGCCGGGCTCGGAAGAAGAAACCCTGCTTTTCGCCGCGATCAAGGCCAAGCTGGCGACCGATCCCACCTGGTACTCGACCCGCATCGCCCAGATCAAGGGCGTGACCGAGGAAACCACCACCGGCGTGCACCGCCTGTACCAGATGCACGCGCGGGGCGAACTGCGCTTCCCGGCGATCAACGTCAATGATTCGGTGACCAAGAGCAAGTTCGACAACCTGTATGGCTGCCGCGAGTCGCTGGTCGACGGCATCAAGCGCGCCACCGATGTGATGATCGCCGGCAAGATCGCCGTGGTCGCCGGCTACGGCGACGTCGGCAAGGGCTCGGCCCAGGCCTTGCGCGCGCTGTCTGCCCAGGTGTGGGTAACCGAGATCGATCCCATCTGCGCGCTGCAGGCGGCGATGGAGGGCTACCGCGTCGTCACCATGGACTACGCCGCCGAACACGCCGACATCTTCGTCACCGCCACCGGCAACTACCATGTGATCACGCACGATCACATGGCGAAGATGAAGGACCAGGCGATCGTCTGCAACATCGGCCACTTCGACAACGAGATCGACGTCGCCGGCGTCGAGCGCTACGAGTGGGAAGAGATCAAGCCCCAGGTCGACCACGTGATCTTCCCGCCGATGAACGGCAAGCCGGCCAAGCGCATCATCCTGCTGGCCAAGGGGCGCCTGGTGAACCTGGGCTGCGCCACCGGCCACCCGTCCTACGTGATGTCGAGCTCGTTCGCCAACCAGACGATCGCCCAGATCGAGCTGTTCGGCCGCACGGCAGATTATCCTGTCGGCGTATACACCCTGCCCAAGCACCTCGACGAAAAGGTCGCCCGCCTCCAGCTCAGGAAGCTCAGTGTCGAGCTCACCGAGCTGACCGATGCCCAGGCGGCCTACATCGGCGTGCCGAAGGAAGGCCCCTACAAGCCCGATCAATACCGCTACTGACCGGACCCGGCGCACCGGCGAGCGCCACGTCGCGGCGGCTCGCCGGCACCAATTCGACAGGAGATGCAGCATGAAGCGACCTTGGGTGCGCCAGACGCGGCCGGACGACATCCCGGCCCTGATCGCGTTGCAGGCGCGCGTCTATCCCGATATCCCGGCGTGGAGCCGGCGCAAGCTGAGCGAGCAGCTCGAGGTCTTTCCGCAGGGGCAGATCGTCGCCGAGAACGAGGGCGGGCTGGTGGGCTGCGCCAGCTCGATGATCGTGCTGTGGGAAGACTGGGCCGAGTCGCACAGCTGGAAGGAGATCACCGGCTCGGGCACCTTCGTGAACCACAACCCGGAGGGCCGCACGCTCTACGGCGCCGAGGTCTTCGTCGACCCCACCCTGCGCAAGCAGGGCGTGGGGCACCTGCTGTACGAAGGCCGGCGTACGCTGTGCCGCGCCATGAACCTCAAGCGCATCATCGCCTGCGGCCGCCTGCCCGGCTACCACACCTACGCCGACGAGATGAGCGCCGAGTTCTACGCCCAGAAGGTCGTATGGGGCGACCTGCACGACCCGGTGCTGAGCTTCCAGCTCAAGGAAGGCTTCAGCTACTGCGGCGTCGTCGAGGACTATATCCCCGAGGACGCCGAGTCCCGCGGCAATGCTTCGGTCATCGTCTGGCTCAACCCGGACTACGACCCCAGCCGCCCCACCACCATCCCGCAGGAGATTGACCTATGATCGTCCGCATCGCTGCCGTGCAATACCTGCTGCGTCCCATCCACGACTGGTCGGGATTCGAGAATCAGGTCCGCTTCATCATGAAGGCCGCGGGCGACTACAAGCCGCAGTTCGTGCTCCTGCCGGAGATCCTCACCACCCAGCTGCTGTCCTTCATGGATACCAGCGACATGCGCGCCGCGGTGCGCAACATGCACGACTACACCAAACGCTATCAGGAGCTGATGCAGGAACTGGCGGCGCAGTGGAACGTGCACCTGATCGGCGGCAGCCACCCGACCGTGAACGAGGATGGCCGGCTGCTGAACACCGCCTATTACTTCACTCCGAGCGGCGAAATCTACGAACAGGACAAGATCCACCGCACGCGCTGGGAACGCGAGAAGTGGAACAGCGACGCCGGCGACCAGCTGCGCCTGTTCGAGACCCCGTTCGGCAAGATCGCCATCCTGATCTGCTACGACATCGAGTTCCCCGAGCTGGCTCGCATGGTGTGTGAGGCGGGCGCCGACATCCTGTTCGTCCCCTCGTGCACCGACGACCGCCAGGGCTTCCTGCGCGTGCGCTACTGCTGCCACGCGCGCGCCATCGAGAACCAGGTCTTCGTGGCGATGACCAGCACGGTCGGCAACCTGCCGGTGGAAGGCCTCGGCATGCACTACGGCCAGGCGAGCATCATCACACCCTCGGACTTCGGCTTCGCCCGCGACGGCATCGCCGCCGAAGGTACGCCCAACATCGAGCAGATCGTCGTCGCCGAGATCGACCTCCACGACCTCGAGAGCAACCGGCTGAACGGCACCACCATCCCGCTCTACGACAAGCGCAAGGACGTCTACGAGCATCCGGTGGAAATCGTCAAAGTCGGCTGACTCCCGGCCAGGAGCATCCCTTGAAGTCCTTTCATCGCCGCACCTCGCGCCCGGCACAGGGCCCGGCCGGCCATGCTACGCAGGCGGTCGAGCGCCACGGGCTGGCGCGGGTCGACAGCCTGCTGGTGGAAAAGGGCCTGGCGCCGTCGCGCACCGCCGCCCAGCGCATGATCGCGGCCGGCCGCGTGCGCGTCGATGGCACGCCGGTGCTGAAGGCATCGCAGGAAGTGCCGCCCAGTGCCGTGCCGGAAATCCTGGCCGACGAGAACGACCGCTTCGTCTCTCGCGGCGGTCTCAAGCTCGCCGGCGCCCTGCTTCGCACGCGGCTGGTGGTCGACGGCCTCGACTGCCTCGATGTCGGACAGTCCACCGGCGGTTTCACCGACTGCCTGCTGCAGGCCGGCGCCGCGAGGGTCGTCGGCGTCGAGGTCGGGCACGGGCAGTTGCATCCCAAGCTTGCGGGCAATCCGCGCTGCATCACACTCGAGGGCATCAACGCCCGCCGCTTGAGTGCGGCCGACCTGGGCGCGCACTTCCCTGCCTGCGGCTTCGAGCTCATCGTCTGCGACGCCAGCTTCATCTCGCTCGAGCTGTTACTGCCGCAGTGGCCGGCGCTGCTGGCGCCGGAGGGCAGCATCCTCGCGCTGGTCAAACCCCAGTTCGAGGTCGGGCCGCAAGGCATCG
>JBFGZP010000217.1:0-5963 GCA_041586695.1 Thauera sp. | reverse complement strand
CTCGCAGCGCCTGCTGCCGCTGCGCGATCGCAAGGGCCGGGTGCCGGCCGTCGAGATCATGCTGAACTCGCCGCTGATCTCCGACCTGATCTTCAAGGGCAACGTGCCCGAGATCAAGGAGATCATGAAGCGCTCGCGCGAACTGGGCATGCAGACCTTCGACCAGTCGCTGTTCGATCTCTACGAAGCCGAACAGATCGGCTACGAGGACGCGCTGCGCAACGCCGACTCGGTCAACGACCTGCGCCTGCAGATCAAGCTCAACAGCAGGCACGGCGAAAGGGATTTCAGCGCGGCGACGCAGAACCTCGGCATCGTGTGAGGCAGCGGCGAAGGCAGCCTCGCCGCCCCACGGGGTGGGCTCATGCGCCGTCGGCGTCGCGATCCTTGCGCCGGTTGCTGCCGGCCACCATGCGGTATTCGTACAAGCGGCAATCGAGCGCACCGTTGAACAGCGGCGTGCGCTTGCTCGCCTTGAGGCCGATCAATTTCGGCAGCGCGGTGTCTGCACTGAAGAAGTAGCAGCGCCAGCCGCCCCAGCGCTGCTTGAGCGCATCTCCCAACCTCGGGTAGAACGCCGCCAGATCCTCCGTCTCCCCCAGGCGCACGCCGTACGGCGGATTCGCCACCATCACGCCCTCGGCCGCAGGCGGCGTGCGCTCGAGCACGTCCGCTCGATCAAGCGTCACGCAGCGCGCGAGACCCGCGGAATCGAGGTTCTCGCGCGTCCGCCTGACCCACTCGCCGACGAGGTCCGAGCCGAAGACCGACAGCGCCCGCGCCGGCCGGCGCCGCGCTTCGGCCGCCCGCTTCACGCTTGCCCAGGCGCTGGCCTCGAGATGACGGAAGCGCTCGAAACCGAAATGGCGCCCGAGCCCGGGTGCGATGTCGAGCGCGATCTGCGCCGCTTCGATGAGGAAGGTGCCGCTGCCGCACATCGGGTCCAGCAGGGTCTCATCGGGCTGCCAGCCGCTCAGACGCAGGATGCCGGCGGCGACGTTTTCCTTCAGCGGCGCCTCCACCGCGGCGGGCTTGAAGCCGCGCTTGTACAGCGGCTCGCCGGACGTGTCGATGTACAGCGTCGCGGTGTCGACGGTGAGGAAGGCATGGATGCGCATCGCCGGGTTCGCGGTATCGACGTTGGGGCGACGGCCGATCACGGTACGGAAGTGGTCGCACACCGCGTCCTTGATGCGCAGGGTGATGAACTCGAGGCTCTTCAGCGGCGACTTCTGCGCGGTGACGTAGATGCGAATGCTGTCGTCCGCCGTGAACCATTTCGCCCAGGTCGCGCTGTAGGCGAGCTTGTAGATATCGACCTCGGCGCGATAGCGCCCGCTCGCCACCCGCCACAGGACCCGCGTCGCCAGGCGGCTCTCGAGGTTGGCGCGGTAGCACGCGGCCCAGTCACCCCGCCAGCTTACCCCGCCATGAAGGATCTCGGCCGAGGCCGCGCCGAGCGCACGCAGCTCGTCGGCGAGCAGAGCTTCGAGGCCGCGCGGGCAGGGAGAGAAGAAGGTTTCGGTCATCGGGCGACTCTGGACTGGATGGAAGCGTGCCGGGTTCGCACGGCGGCACGGGGAGCATTCGCCCCGTGCACGGAGGCCGCATTGTACCGCCGCGTCCGCGCAGCAAGAAAAAGCCCCACCCGGCCGGCGCCTGGGTGGGGTCGAACAGTCCGGGTCAGATGGAGGGGAGGCCCGGACTCAGACAGGTCTTGCGCTGCCGCTCGCCTCAGGGGCGACCGGACTTACCGGCCTTGAACTCGTCGTACCAGTACTCGTGATGCTCCTTCGCCCAGGTTTCATCCACCTCGCCGGTCTTCATCGACTGGTAGGCGCCTTCCACACCGAGCGTCCCCATGTAGATGTGTCCGAACGACATCGCCAGCAGCAGGATCCCTCCGACCAGATGCACGACGTTGGCGATCTGCATGTCGGAGCGCGTCCAGCCGTAGTTCGGGAAGTCCATCACCAGCCCGGACATCGTCACCAGCAGACCGAGGAAGGTGACGCCGAGCCAGAACCACGTCTTCTCGCCGAAGTTGAAGCGCTTCGAAGGCACGTGGCCACCACCGAGCAGTCCACCGGCGCGGCGGATCCAGATTGCGTCGCAGGCGTGCCAGACGTTGTCGCGCACGAAAGTGACGATCATCAGCAGCACGAAGACCCCGAACACCGGACCGATATAGTTGTGCATCAGTTTGCCGACGGTGAGCACCCAGGACAGGAACTCGAGGCCGAAGACCGGCGCAAGCACATGCTTGCCGAACAGGATCGCGAGCCCCGTCGCCGCCAGCACCAGGAAGCTGATCGCCGTCCCCCAGTGCACGAAACGCTCGAAGCCGGAAAAGCGCTTGACGCTGCGTCCGGTGCGCGGCTCGTGCAGCTTCATCGTGCCCTTCACCAGCCAGAACAGCAGGATCGCGGCCGGCGCCAGCAACAGCAACCAGCCCCCGTACTCGGTGATCGGCCCGTTGCGCAGGTGTCGCCAGGTGTTGCCTTCGCTCTGGATCAGCACCCCGCTCTCCGGCCCGCGGACGGTGGTGAAATGCGCCTCGCCGGAGCGCACCTCACGCCACACCGGCGCGTTGTTGAGCGGCTGCTCCACCTGCCTCGCGACCTGCTCCGCCGCCGGGTCGGCCGCGAAGGCCGGCCCCGCCGCAGCGAACAGCGCGAGGCACCAGAACATCGCCGCGAGCAGTAGCAGATGTGGCCGACACATGAAGATCGTCCTCATGATGTTCTCCTCACTGGCCGCGGCTGTATTCGTTCTGGGCGCGCGCGCGGTTCTTGATTGCGGCCTCCCAGGCGGTCTTGTCGCCCTTGAATTCGGACCCGTCCCAGGGCCGCGCATCGGTCTTGCCCTGGTACTTGCCCTGCTCGTAGACCACGACCTGGGGCTGCTCGCTGCAGGCGGTCAGGCCGAGCACGACGGCAGCGCCGAGCGCAGCGGCCGGCAGGCGCCTGAGAATCGACATGCTCATTTCTGCCCCTCCGGGGAAGTCTTCTGTTCGGCACGACCATAGGCCGTGTTCCAGCCCCAGACCTCCGCGCCGCCACCGCGACGCAGCACCCGCTCGCGGAAGATGTCGGACACGGTTGAAGCATCGCCGGCCAACAGCGCCTTGGTCGAACACATCTCCGCGCACGCCGGCAGCTTGCCTTCGGCCAGGCGGTTGGAGCCGTATTTCTCGTACTCGGCCTTCGAACCGTCCTCTTCCGGCCCGCCGGCGCAGAAGGTGCATTTGTCCATCTTGCCGCGCGCGCCGAAGGCCGCCGGGCCGTTGGGAAACTGCGGGGCGCCGAAGGGACAGGCATAGAAGCAGTAGCCGCAACCGATGCACAGATCCTTGTCGTGCAGGACCACCCCTTCCTCGGTCTTGTAGAAACAGTCGACCGGGCACACCGCCATGCACGGGGCGTCCGAGCAGTGCATGCAGGCGACCGACATCGAGCGCTCGCCCGGCACGCCGTCGTTGATCGTCACCACACGCCGGCGGTTCACCCCCCAGGGCACCTCGTTCTCGTTCTTGCAGGCCGTCACGCAACCGTTGCATTCGATGCAGCGCTCGGCGTCACACAGAAATTTCATGCGTCCCATCTTGTTCTCCTCCCCCTCAGACCTTCATCACGCGGCACAGGGTGGTCTTCGTTTCCTGCATCATCGTCACCGAGTCGTAACCATAAGTCGTGGCGGTGTTCACCGATTCACCGCGCACGATCGGCGCCGCGCCCTCGGGGTAGTACTCGAGCATGTCCTTGCCCTGCCACCAGCCGGAGAAATGGAAGGGCAGGAACACCGTGCCCGGCGCCACCCGCTGCGTGACCTGGGCGCGCACCTTGAGCTTCGCCTTGGTGGGCGATTCGACCCAGATGAAGTCGCCGTTGCGGAAGCCGGCGTCGTTGGCGTCCTTCGGGTTCACCTCGGCGAACATCTCCTGCTGCAGTTCGGCGAGCCAGGGGTTGGAACGGGTCTCCTCGCCGCCACCCTCGTACTCGACCAGGCGACCGGAGGTCATGATGAGCGGGTAATCCCTGGAGATGTCCTTGACCTTGTCCTGGAGTGACTTGTACAGCGTCGGCAGGCGCCAGAACTTCTTGTCTTCGTGAGTCGGATATTTCTCGACCAGGTCGGGGCGGGGCGAGTAGATCGGCTCGCGGTGCAGCGGCACCGGGTCGGGGAAATTCCACACCAGCGCGCGCGCGCGTGCGTTGCCGAACGGCGAGCAGCCGTGGTTCTTCATCACCACACGCTGGATGCCGCCGGAGAGGTCGGTCTTCCAGTTCTTGCCTTCGGCCGCCGCCTGTTCCTCGGCGGTGAGTTCGTCCCACCAGCCGAGCTTCTTCAGCAGCACGTGGTCGAATTCCGGATAGCCCATCTGCAGGTCCGCGCCCTTGGACGCGGAGCCCTCTCCCGCCAGCAGCGACACGCCGTCGCGGTCGACGCCGAAGTTGGCGCGGAAATTGCCGCCTCCGTCCATGACATGCTTGGAGGTGTCGTACAGGTTGGGCGTGCCCGGATGCTTGAGCTCGGGCGAGCCGTAGCATGGCCAGGGCAGACCGAAATAGTCGCCGTCGCAGGGGCCGCCGCTCGCCTTCAGGGTCTTGATGTCGAAGGTGTGCATGTTCTTCATGTGCAGCTTGAGGCGCTCCGGCGACTGGCCGGTGTAGCCGATCGTCCACGTCCCGCGATTGATCTCGCGCAGGATGTCCTCGATGTCCGGCTCGTCCCAGCCCTGCGCGTCCTTCTTGAGCTTGATGTTCTTCACCAGCTCGTCGGCGAAGCCGAACTTCTTCGCGAAGGCATACATCAGGGTGTGGTCGGGCTTGGATTCGAACAGGGGCTCGATCACCTTCTCGCGCCATTGGATCGAGCGGTTCGAGGCGGTGCACGAGCCTTCGGTCTCGAACTGCGTCGCCGCCGGCAGCAGGTACACGCCGTCCTTGCGCACCATCGCCGCCATCGAGGCCGTGGCCGACGGATAGGGGTCGATCACCACCAGGGTGTCGAGCTTCTTCATCGCCTCGACCATCTCCGCGCCACGGGTCTGGGAGTTGGGCGCATGGCCCCAATACACCACCGCGTGCAGGTTGGACGGCTGGTCGATCAGTTCCTTGTCCTCGAGCACGCCGTCGATCCAGCGCGACACCGTGATCCCCGACCGGGTCATCAGTTCTTCGGACGCGTAGCGGCTCTTGACCCACTCGTAGTCCACGCCCCAGACGGTGCACCAGTGCTTCCAAGAGCCTGCCGAGAGACCGTAGTAACCCGGCAGCGAATCAGGGTTGGGGCCGACGTCGGTGGCGCCCTGCACGTTGTCGTGACCGCGGAAGATGTTGGTGCCGCCGCCCGAGACGCCGACGTTGCCCAGGACCAGTTGCAGGATGCACATCGCCCGCACGTTGGCGTTGCCGACGGTGTGCTGGGTCTGGCCCATGCACCACACGACGGTGGACGGGCGGTTTTTCGCCAGCGTTTCCGCGGTCTTGTACACCTGCTCCTCGGGGATCCCGGTCACCTCCTGCACGCGCTCGGGCGTCCAGGTCATGATCTCTTCCTTGACCTTGTCGAGGCCGAAGACGCGATCGTCGATGTACTTCTGGTCTTCCCAGCCGTTATTGAAGATGTGATACAGCATGCCCCAGATGAAGGGAATGTCGGTGCCGGAGCGGATGCGGACGAAGTAGTCGGCCTTCGCCGCCGTGCGGGTGAAGCGCGGATCGACGACGACGATCTTGCAGCCGTTTTCCTTCGCATGCAGCAGGTGCAGCATCGACACCGGATGCGCCTCGGCGGCGTTGGAGCCGATGTAGAGCGCCGCCTTCGAGTTCTGCATGTCGTTGTAGGAGTTCGTCATCGCACCGTAACCCCAGGTGTTCGCCACGCCCGCCACGGTGGTGGAGTGGCAGATACGCGCCTGGTGGTCGCAGTTGTTGGTGCCGAAGAAGGACACGAACTTG
>JBFGZP010000216.1:0-5975 GCA_041586695.1 Thauera sp. | reverse complement strand
TTGTCTTCGCCGATGCGGGTACGCACGCGAAAGAAGGTGACCTGGAAGCCGCGCTCCACCCCGGCGTCGTCGGTCAGCCAGCCGGTCACGTACCACCATTCGGTGCGGTAATCGGGATGAGCGCCGTAATCGCGCGGGAAGCGAAGCGGACGCTCCACGCTAACCACGGGGTACTCGCCGCCCGCCGCGGGAGAGGCGTCCTGCGCCGGTGCGGCCCCTGCCGGCGGCGCCGGCTGGGCGAGCGTGATCCTCAAACCGCCCAGCAGCAAGCCCAGCAGCACGAGGATCACCCCGAGCTGCGCGGCAAGGCGCCGCCGGAACCACTCCCGCGTCGCGGCCATCACCAGTCCTCCTTCACTGCAAGCACGGCCGAGCGCCGCATCGCGCGCGCGCCGGCCAGCCGCGCCATCATCGCCGCCAGCCCGATCAGGGCGGCGGAAAAGACACCCAGCGCCAGCACGGGCACGCTCAGGTCCATACTCCAGTGAAAGCTCTGGCGGTTGATGACCTCGATCAGCACCCACGCGATCGCGCCGCCCGCGAGCAGTCCGGCGAGCACGCCGAGGCCGGCGGTGAGCGCGCCCTCCAGCGCGAGCACCCGACCGATGTCGCTCCGGGTCAGGCCGAGGTGGCGCAGCATGCCGAACTCGCCCTTGCGTGTCGTCGCCAGCGCAGCGAAGGTGGTGGCGACGCCGAACAGGCCGATGGCGACCGCCACCGCCTCCATAAGGTAGGTAATCAGGAAGGTGCGATCGAAGATCTCCAGGCTGATGGCGCGGATTTCGCCCGGCTGCGCGATCTCAAGCCGCTGCGCACCGAAGGCCTTCCGCAGCGCATCGGCGACCTCGTCGGAGGCATGTCCGGGCGCGAGCCGGATCGCCACGTCGTTTACGCGCTCGTCGCCGCTCAGCGCCACATAGTCCTCACGCTCGATGACGACCGCTCCGTGCTGACGCGCATAGTCGCGCCACACGCCGGCGACGACGAAGCGACGGGACTGGCCCGCCAGCGGCAGCTCCAGCGTGCCGCCGGGCCCGATGCCCTGGAGGTCGGCGACCGCCTCCGAGATCCATGCCGGCGGCGTGCCCGGCAAGGCCGGCCGCTGCTGCGAACCGGCGACCAGCGGCAGGCCCCAGCCGCCCTCCACCGGGCGCGCCAGCAGGGTGAGCACTGGCTGCTCGGGTCCGAGGCGAAGCTTGATCGCCCGTACCACGTCGATGCTCGCCACCCCCCTCACGGCACGGATACGCTCGACCGCTGCGGGGTCGAGGTAACCGGATGCCGAAGAACTCGATGCGCGCACGTACAGGTCGGCCGGCAGCACCTGCGCGAGCCAGTCATCGACCGAGACGCGGAACGAACTCACCATGATCGCCATTGCCGAGGCCAGGGCCACGCTCGCGAGCACGCCGGCACCCGCCACCACAGCCTGCCCCGGCGCGGCAGCAAGACGGGCGTGCGCAAGCCGGACGACGACGCTGCGCGCCCGCCCCCCCGGGCCGACGATCGCCAGCGTCGTCCTGCTCAGATCCGGCAGGGCCATGACCGCAGCGGCAAGGATGAGCGCGACCGCGAGATAGCCGCCGAGCGCGATCCCGGCGACCGGCGGCAGCAGGCACAGCGCCGCCGCCAGAACCAGTGCCAACAAGGCGCCGACCGTGCGCGAGCGCGCGCGCAGCAGGCCGCCGCGCTCGCTGTCGCCGGCACGCAGGGCCCGCGCCGGCGCTACCCGGGCCGCCTCGCGCGCCGGCAGCCAGGTCCCGACCAGGCCGGCGAACCCCCCGAGCAGCGCATAGCCGCCAGCCAGGACCGGGTCGAAGTGCAGGGCCGGCTGCACGCCCTGGAAGAAGCCCGCGCCGAGGTCACCGCCGACCAGACGGAAGGCCAGCCCGGCGAGCGCGTGACCGAGCGCAACACCCACCACCCCACCGATGAGCCCGACTGCCCCGCCCTCGAACAGCAGCCCGCGCATCAGCTCGCCCCGCGTCAGGCCGAGCGCACGCATCAGGGCGAACTCGCGTCGCCGCCGCGCCACCGACAACAGCTGCGTCGAAAACACCAGGAAACCGCCGGTGAGCAGCGCGATCGCCGCCAGCATCGTCATGTTCACCCGGTAGGCACGCGACAGCGCCCCGGCCTCTGCCTCCGCACCCTCGGGCACCCGCAGGACCACACCGGCCGGAAGCAGTGGCGACAGGCCGTCCATGGCGCTCCGGGCCGACACGCCGGCGGCGAGCCTGAGGTCGATGCGGGTGAGCCGGCCCAGCCGTTCGAACAGCTGTTGCGCCGCGGCGATATCCATCACCGCGAGACGCTGCCCGGCGCCCGGCACCTTGCCGGCGAGCTGCAGCACATGGAGATCGAGGCCGGACTGGACCACCAGCCGGCCCGTAGACAGGGCGGCACGCCCCGGCGCAGTGTCCGCGTCCTCACCCGCCAGCAAGGCCTCGCGCGCCGGGTCGGACAGGAACACCGAATCGGCTTGCAGAGCCGCCATGCGCGCGCCCTCGCCTGTCGCCACCGGCACCAGCATGGGCTGGACCCGCACGACGCGAAAGAGATCGACGCCGATGATGCGCAGGTTGGCACCGAGTTCGGGCAGGCGCGCATCGAGCTCCAGCAGCGGGCTCGCCTCGGCGACTTCGGCGCGCTGCGCGAGGCTGAAGTACAGCGCCTCGTCGAAGCCATCGTTCGGCCCGATCACCTGGAGGTCGGCCTCGCCGGCGAGCAATCGCACACCACGTCCGAACTCGTCGAGCGCGGCGCCGTGGATGAGCTGGACGGCGAGCCCGAGCGCGACCCCGAGCGCGATTGCCAGCAGCGACAAGGCGGTCGCCAGGCGGCGCTGCAGCAGGCTGGAAAGGAAGACGCGCGCGAGGCTGGAATTCATGCGCGACCGCTGATGTCGATCAAGCCCTCGGTACCCAGTTCGAAGACCCTGTCGGCCCGGCGCGCGGCGACCTGCGAGTGCGTCACCAGCACGCTCGCGGCACCTGCTTCACGACCCTGCTCGAGAAGCAGGTCGAGCACGGCCGTGGCGCGGCCCGGATCCAGGTTACCGGTCGGCTCGTCCGCCAGCAGCAGGGCCGGCCGGTGCACCAGGGCGCGGGCGATCGCCACGCGCTGCAGCTCGCCACCCGACAGGGTATGCGGGGCATCGCCCGCCCGCTCGCCGAGGCCGACGCGCTCGAGCATGGCCTCGGCACGCTCGTCCGCCTCGCGCGGCTCGAAGTCGAGCAACCACAGCGGCAGAGCGACGTTCTGGCGCAGGCTCAGGTGAGGCAGCACGTGAAAGGCCTGGAAGACGAAGCCGAAGCGCCGACGGCGCAGTTGCGACAGGCTGTCGTCGTCGACACCGGTGATGTCGTCGTCGGCGACCCGGATGCGCCCGCCATCGACCGGCTCGAGACCGGCGACACAGTTGAGCAGCGTCGACTTGCCGGAGCCCGACTCGCCCATGATCGCGACGCACTCTCCCGCCGCTACCTGCAGCGACAGATCACGGAACAGCGTGCGCGGCGGCGTGCCGGGAAGGATCTTGCAAAGCGCATCGACTCGGAGCATGCAGGCACAGACCTCGAACGGATTCCTAAAGTGCCCGGCGGGCGTCTTCGCTTATACTCCGTGCGCCTAAACGGTGCCAAGCAAGGCCCTCAGGTCCGCAGGCCGCGGGCCTCGGCACAGCACAACGCCCTGCCCCCGATGCCGGTCGATCACTACGAAAACTTTCCTGTTGCCTCCGTTCTGCTTCCCGCCCGATTGCGCAAGCCGGTGGAGGCGATCTATGCCTTCGCGCGCAGCGCCGACGACGTCGCCGACGAGGGCGACGCGGCGCCCGTGGCGAGGCTGGCACGCCTGCACGATTACCGCCTGGCACTCGATGCCACCGAACGCGGCGACCGGGTCACCGACACGAGCCTGGCGCCGATGTTCGAGCGTCTCGGCCAGGCCATCCGGTCCCATGACCTCCCGGTCCAGGCGCTGCGCGATCTGCTCGATGCCTTCAGCCAGGACGTCGGCAAGACCCGCTATGCCGACTTCGCCGAGTTGCGCGACTACTGCCGGCGCTCGGCCGATCCGGTCGGCCGCCTGATGCTCCATCTCTACGGCGCGGCGACGCCGGACAATATCGCCCTGTCCGACCGCATCTGCACCAGCCTGCAGCTGATCAACTTCTGGCAGGATGTCGCGATCGACTGGCGAAAGCGGCGCATCTACATCCCCCAGGGCGACATGCGGCGCTTCGACGTGACCGAGGACGACATCGACGCCTGCAGCCGCGACGCCCGGCCGTGCGACGCACGCTGGCGCGCCCTGCTCGCCCACGAAGTGCAAAACGCACGCACCATGATGCTTTCAGGCGCCCCGCTCGCCCGCCGCCTGCCCGGCCGCATGGGCTGGGAGCTGCGCCTGGTCGTGCACGGCGGTCTGCGCATTCTCGAGCGCATCGAGGCCGTCGCTTACGATGTTTTCCGCCACCGCCCCAGGCTCGGCACCACCGACTGGGCACTGCTCGCATGGCGCGCCGTGCGCTACCGATGGACGACGAAGCGATGAATCCACACGACTACTGCCAGGACAAGGCGGCCAAGAGCGGCTCGAGCTTCTATTACAGCTTCATGTTCCTGCCGCCGCAGCGGCGCCAGGCGATCACCGCGCTTTACGCCTTCTGCCGCGAGGTCGACGACGTCGTCGACGAATGCCACGACCTGTCGCTCGCCCAGACCAAGCTCGAGTGGTGGCGCCAGGAGGTCGCGCGCGTGTTCGGCGGAGCGCCGACCCATCCGGTCGGCCTGGCGCTGCAGGACGTCGTCGCCTCGTTCAACCTGCCGCAGGAACAGTTGCTCGAGATCATCGACGGCATGGCGATGGATCTGTCGCAGACGCGCTATCTCGACTTCAAGGGCCTGCAGCTCTACTGCTACCGCGTGGCCAGCGTCGTCGGCCTGCTCGCCGCGGAGATCTTCGGCTACCGCGACCGCCAAACGCTGAAGTATGCCCACGACCTCGGCCTGGCGTTTCAGCTCACCAACATCATCCGCGATGTCGGCGAGGACGCCCGCCGCGGCCGGATCTACCTTCCGGTCGAGGATTTGCAGCGCTTCGACGTGCCGGCCAAGGACATCCTCGAGGCGCGCTATTCCGATCCCTTCCGCGCGCTGATGGCGTTCCAGGCCGAGCGCGCCGAGGCCTTCTACGAGCAGGCCTTCGCCCATCTGCCGGCGGTCGACCGCAAGGCGCAGCGGCCCGGCCTCGTGATGGCCGCCATCTATCGCACCCTGCTGCGTGAGATCGCGGCCGACGGCTTCAAGGTGCTCGACCGTCGCACTTCGCTGACCCCGCTGCGCAAGGTATGGCTGGCGGGCACGACCTGGATACGGAACTGAAGGCGGGGGCGGGTCGATGAGTGTGCCGGCAGTCGCGGTCATCGGTGCGGGCTACGCCGGCCTGGCGTGCGCGGTGGAGCTTGCGCGGGCGGGCGTGCATGTGACCGTCTTCGAGCGCTCGCATACGCTCGGCGGGCGCTCGCGCGTGGTGCACAAGGATCACCAGTGGCGGGTCGACAACGGCCAGCACATCCTGATCGGCGCCTACACCGAGCTGACCCGCCTGATGCGTGTGACCGGCGTCTCGCCGCGGCTGCTCGAGCACGTGCCGCTCACGCTGCACTACCCGCAGCGATTGCATCTGCAGGCGGCGGCACTGCCGGCCCCCTTGCACCTCGCCGTCGGCGTCTTGCGCGCGACAGGCCTGAGCTGGGGCGACCGGCTGGCGATGTTGCGCCTGATGCGCGGGCTGAAGAAGTGCCGCTTCAAGCTCGCGCCCGAACTGACCGTGGCAGGGCTGCTGCGTCAAGCGCGGCAAACCGATAGCCTGTGCGAGCTGGTGTGGGCGCCGCTGTGCATCGCCGCGCTCAACACGCCCGTGGAGGAAGCCTCGGCCCAGGTATTCGCCAACGTGCTGCGCGACAGCCT
>JBFGZP010000215.1:0-5999 GCA_041586695.1 Thauera sp. | reverse complement strand
GCGCGATGCTCGCACTCGGAAGCCCGGTGCTCGGCGGCCGCAGCGAAGGGCGCACCCTCGTCCTGCAGGTCGGCGGCGGGCAGCCCATGCAATTGCGCGCACGCTGGGTGATCAATGCCGCTGGCCTCGATGCGATTGCGCTCGGGCATGCGATTGCCTGCGAGGCCTCGGCGCAGACGCCGCAGGCACGCTTCGCCCGCGGCGTGTATTTCACCTATACCGGCCGGGCACCGTTCTCGCATCTGATCTATCCGATACCCGAGCCTGGCGGGCTGGGCGTCCACCTCACCCTGGACCTGGGCGGACAGGCCAAGTTCGGCCCCGACGTGGAATGGATCGATGCACCCGACTATCACGTGGACCCGGCACGCGCAGAGCGCTTCTACGCCGCGATCCGCAGCTGGTGGCCACAACTGGAGGACGGTCGCCTGCAGCCGGGCTACGCCGGCGTGCGCCCGAAGATCGTCGGCCCCGGCGAACCCGACGCCGACTTTCGCATCGACGGCCCGGCCGCGCATGGCGTGCCTGGGCTGGTGCATCTGTACGGGATCGAATCGCCCGGTCTTACCGCGGCCCTGGCGATCGGCGATCACGTCGCCGCGCTCGCCGCCGGAAGCGACCCGGAACCGTGAATCGATCTGCGGCGCGAATCGATCGCTACGACTTTTTCACAGGCTCTCAGATCACCCCGGCCGAACGCAGCGCGGCGATCCGACCGGTGTCGAGCCCGAGCGTTTCACCCAGCACCGCGTCGGTGTGCTCGCCCAGCAGCGGCGGCGGATTACGGTACTCCACCGGCGTCGACGACAGGCGGATCGGGTTGGCCACCAGCGGCACGCTGCCGGCGAGCGGATGCGGCATCTCCAGCTTGAGGCCGCGCGCGACCACCTGCGGGTCGGCGAAGACGTCGGCGAGGCTGTTGATCGGCCCGCAGGGCACCGAGACGGCCTCGAGCGCGGCGATCCATTCCGCGGTGCTGCGTTCGATGGTCAGCCGCTTCAGCAGCGGGATCAAGTCGGCGCGGTTTCCGACCCGCGCCCGGTTGGTGGCGAAGCGGGCGTCGGCGGCGAGCTGTGGCTGGCCGGCCTCCTCGCAGAAGCGCGCGAACTGGCCGTCGTTGCCGATGGCGAGAATCATGTAGCCGTCGGCGGTGGGGAAGTCCTGGTAGGGCACGATGTTCGGGTGCGCGTTGCCCAGCCGGGCGGGGTTGGTGCCGGTGGTCAGATAGTTCATCGCCTGGTTTGCCAGGCAGGCCACCTGCACGTCGAGCAGGGCAAGGTCGATGAACTGCCCCTCGCCGCTGCGCTCCCGCCAGGCCAGCGCCGCCAGCACGGCGTTGGCGGCGTAGAGCCCGGTGAGGATGTCGGTCAGGGCCACACCCACCTTCATCGGCCCGCCGCCCTGCTCGCCGTCGGGCCGCCCGGTGATGCTCATCAGGCCGCCGAGCCCCTGGATCAGGAAGTCGTAGCCGGCGCGCGGCGCATACGGCCCATCCTGGCCGAAGCCGGTGATCGAGCAGTACACCAGGCGCGGATTGACCGCCTGCAGCGACGCGTAGTCCAGCCCGTACTGCTTGAGCCCGCCGAGCTTGAAGTTCTCCAGCACGACGTCGGACTCGGCGGCGAGCTTTCGCACCAGTTCCTGCCCCTCGGGACGGGTGATGTCGATCGTGACCGAGCGCTTGTTGCGGTTGGCGCACAGGTAGTAGGCCGCGACATGGGTGTCCTCCCCGGCCTCGTCGCGCAGCCAGGGTGGTCCCCAGCTGCGGGTGTCGTCCCCGGCGCCGGGACGCTCGACCTTGATGACGTCGGCGCCGAGGTCGGCAAGCATCTGCCCGGCCCACGGGCCGGCGAGGATGCGCGAGAGATCGAGCACGCGGATGTGGGAAAGTGCTCCGGCCATGGCGTTACCTCTAGGTGTAAGCCGAGCGGGCATGGCGATGCCGGCCCGCTTGAAGATGCATTGACGTGGTATGCCCGTTGCCGCGATGCGACCGGCGGCCGCGGGCATACCGGCAGGATGGGGGTGCGGGGTGTTCGCAGAGCAGGCGAGGACTGCCTGAGCCCGCAGGGCGGGCTCCGCAGCCTGAGGAGCGAATACCCCGCGCTGCCATCCGGATTGCGCCGCTCAGTTGCTGAACGCAGCAATCCCGGTGATGGCGCGGCCCAGGATCAGCGCATGGACGTCGTGCGTACCCTCGTAGGTGTTCACCACCTCGAGATTGACCAGGTGGCGGGCGACGCAAAACTCGTCCGAGATGCCATTGCCGCCGAGCATGTCGCGGGCGACGCGGGCGATGTCGAGCGACTTGCCGCAGGAATTGCGCTTCATGATCGAGGTGATCTCCACCGCGGCGATGCCTTCGTCCTTCATGCGGCCCAGGCGCAGGCAGCCCTGCAGGCCCAGCGTGATCTCGGTGAGCATGTCGGCGAGTTTCTTCTGCACCAGCTGGTTGGCGGCGAGCGGACGGCCGAACTGCTTGCGGTCGAGCGTGTATTGACGTGCGGTCTCGTAGCAGGCCTCGGCGGCGCCCAGCGCGCCCCAGGCGATGCCGAAGCGGGCCGAGTTCAGGCAGGTGAACGGACCCTTGAGGCCACTCACCTCGGGGAAGATGTTCTCTTCCGGCACGAAGACCTCGTCCATGACGATCTCGCCGGTGATCGAGGCGCGCAGGCCGACCTTGCCGTGGATCGCCGGCGCCGACAGACCCTTCCAGCCCTTCTCCAGGATGAAGCCGCGGATCCGGCGGTCCTCGGTCTTGGCCCACACCACGAACACATCGGCGATCGGGCTGTTGGTGATCCACATCTTGCTGCCCGACAGGCTGTAGCCGCCATCGACCTTCTTCGCCCGCGTCTCCATGCCGCCGGGGTCGGAGCCGTGGTTCGGCTCGGTCAGGCCGAAGCAGCCGACCCACTCGCCGGTGGCGAGCTTCGGCAGGTACTTCTGCTTCTGCGCCTCGGTGCCGAACTCGTTGATCGGCACCATCACCAACGAGCTCTGCACACTCATCATCGAGCGGTAGCCGGAGTCGACGCGCTCGACTTCACGCGCGATCAGGCCATAGCTGACGTAGTTCATGCCGGCACCACCGTACTGCTCCGGAATCGTCGGCCCGAGCAGGCCGAGCTCGCCCATCTCGTTGAAGATGGAACGGTCGGTCTTCTCGTGGCGGAAGGCCTCCTGCACGCGCGGCAGCAGCCGCTCCTGGGAGTAGGCGCGCGCGGTGTCGCGCACCATGCGCTCGGTGTCGGTGAGCTGCGTGTCCAACAGCAGCGGGTCTTCCCAGTTGAAGCTCGATTGGTTTGCGGACATGCCCTTCTCCTCCGGGTGGATTGTGTTCTGACGAGGTGCGAAGTGTTGCGTCGGTGTGACGGCCTGACGGACATGGTAGGCAGTAGCGACGCCCTCGACAACCGAGAATTTCTCAGTCTATTGTGCGTTAAACTCACTCCGTATGTCATCGGCGGCCCGCAGCAGCCTTGTCGGCCCCGGCTTGCTTGCATCCGGCGCACTTGAACCCTGCGCCAACCAGGATATCGACCATGCGCAGGAAAATTCCCAGCACCGCCGCGCTGCAGGCCTTCGATGCCGCCGCCCGTCACGAGAGCTTCACCCGCGCCGCCGAGGAGCTCTCCCTCACCCAGAGCGCGATCTGCCGCCAGATCGCCGCGCTCGAGGACTTCCTCGGCGTACGCCTGTTTCGCCGCACACGCCGCGGCGTGCGCCTGACCGAAGCCGGCCTGGGCTACAGCCGCCAGATCGCCAGCAGGCTCGACGCGGTCGAACGCGACACCCTGTCGGTGATGGCCCACCACGGCAGCGGCGCCAACGTGGAGCTCGCGGTGGTGCCGACATTCGCCACGCGCTGGCTGCTTCCCCGGTTGGCCGATTTCGGCCGCCTGCACCCTGGCGTGACGGTCAACCTGGCAACGCGAACGCGCCCCTTCCTGTTCGACGAAACCGAGTTCGACGCCGCAATCTATTTCGGCGATGCGGGCTGGCCGGGTACCGAGGCGCACTACCTGATGCGCGAGAATCCGGCGCCGGTGTGCAGTCCACGACTGCTCGCCGGCAAGCCGGACCTGACGCCGCAGGAGATCGCCACGCTGCCCCTGTTGCAGCAAAGCACCCGCCCCTATGCATGGCGGCAGTGGTTCGGCGCGCTCGGCATGCGGATCGACCAAGACATGACGGGCCCCCGCCTCGAGCTGTTCTCGATGCTCGCCCAGGCCGCGATGCACGACATGGGGGTGGCCCTGATTCCCCCCTTCCTGATCCAGGAGGAGCTCGCGAGCGGACGTCTGGTGATCGCCTGCCGCCAGACCTACCTGAGCGAGCGCGCCTACTACCTGATCATCCCCGAGCGCAAGGCGGAGACGGCCTCGCTCACGGCATTTCGCGACTGGCTGATGCAGACCGCGGCGGCCTACCGCGGCAGTGCGGGACTGGACTGAGGAGGGCCAACCGATCCTCGGACGCACCGGCGCGTCCGCGGCAGGGGATCGGCACCAAAGACAACGCCCCATCCACGACGACGCGGACGGGGCGCGGCAAACGGGGAGAAGGATCAGTTCGCCCGGGCCGCGGCCTCGATCGCGGCGGCGAGGATGTCCAGGCCCTCGTCCAGCACCGCGTGCTCGATGGTCAGGGGCACCATCAGGCGCAGCACGTTGCCGTAGGTGCCGCAGGACAGCAGCAGCAGGCCGCGCTGGCGGGCTTCGGCGATGACCGCCTTGGTCAGTTCGGGCGACGGCTTGTGCGCGTCACCGTCCTGGAACAGCTCGATCGCGACCATCGCCCCCAGCCCGCGGACTTCGCCGATGCAGCGCTGTTCGGCCGCGATTGCGCGCAGCCGCGCCTGCATGCGCTCGCCGATTTCGGTCGAGCGTGCGCACAGACCTTCCTCCTCGACCACGTCGAGCACCGCCAGCCCTGCCGCGCAGCCGAGCGGGCTGCCGGCATAGGTGCTGCCGAGGCCGCCCGGATTGAGGGCGTCCATGATGTCGGCGCGGCCGACCACCGCGGCGATCGGGAAACCGCCGCCGAGACCCTTCGCCATGGTGATGATGTCGGGCACGACGCCGCTGTGCTCCATCGCGAACATGCGCCCGGTACGTGCCACGCCGGTCTGCACCTCGTCGGCGATCAACAGGATGCCGTGCTGGTCGGCAAGCGCTCGCAGGCGCTGCAGGAAGGCCGCCGGCGCCGGGTAGTAGCCACCCTCGCCCTGGACCGGCTCGACGATGAAGGCGGCAACCCGTTTGGGCTCGATGCTGGCCTTGAACAGCATCTCGATGCCGTGGATGGCATCGTCGACGCTGACGCCGTGCAGCGCGCAGGGATAGGGCGCGTGGAAGATCTCGCCCGGGAAGGGGCCGACGCCGAGCTTGTAGGGATCGACCTTGCCGGTCAGGCCCAGCGCGAGCAGGGTGCGACCGTGAAAGCCGCCGTTGAAGGCGATCACGCCGGGGCGACCGGTGAAGGCGCGGGCGATCTTGATCGAGTTCTCGACCGCCTCGGCGCCGGTATTCATCAACATCGTCTTCTTCGGCGCGTCGCCCGGCGCGAGCGCGTTGAGGCGCTCGGCCAGTTGCACGTACGGGTCGTAGGCGACCACCTGGAAGCAGGTGTGGCTGAACAACGGAACCTGCTGCTGCACCGCCGCGACCACCTTGGGGTGGCAATGGCCGGTATTGACCACGGCGATGCCGGCGACGAAGTCGATGTAGCGACGACCTTCGACGTCCCAGACCTCGGCGTTCTTCGCCCGCGCGGCGAAGAGCCCGTGCGCCTGGCCGACGCCGCGCGGCAGGGCATTCGTGCGCCGCGCCATCATGTCGGTGTTGTTGATGCCCGGGGGCATGGTGTTGGCATTCATGCTGTTCTCCTTGATTTTTCCTGGGGTGCCTCGGCAGGCCTTACTTGACGCCGCCCATGCACAGGTACTTGATCTCGAGGTAATCCTCGATGCCGTATTTGGAGCCCTCGCGGCCGAG
>JBFGZP010000214.1:0-6001 GCA_041586695.1 Thauera sp. | reverse complement strand
TTTGGCCACGGCAGCGTCCCCGGCGATCTCGCCGTCCTGGACCCGGCGAGCGGCGTGTTGTTCGCCGGGTCGCTGGTCTCGATCGGGCGGATTCCGGAAATGCGTGACGCGGACAGGGCTGGCTGGATAACGGCACTGACGCGGCTGTCGGAGCAGTCCTTCCGCGTCCTCGTGCCGGGGTATGGGCCACCCGGAACACGCGCGGATGTCCCGCCGATGCAGCGCTACCTCGAGTCGATCACCGAGATCGTCGGCGACCGCCTGCGAAAGGGTACGAGCCTGTACGATGCGGTGCGCACGACAGAATTGCCCGCATTCGAACACTGGGCCCTCTACGGCGTGATCCATCGACGCAACGTCCAGACCGTCTACCTCCAGCTCGAGATCGCCGAATTCGAGCGCTGAGCGCCGCGCGAAGACCCTGACTTTGCCTTGCCGGATGGAGACCACCGAGGTCCGAGGCGGCTCGTTGCCGGCCTCCGAATCACTGGCCGCCCTTCTCCATCTCGGCCTTCAGCCCCTCCAGCCCACCCTTGTACACCCCGGTCACCGCCTTGATGGCCGCTTCGTCGTTGAGCTCCGGCGGCGGATCGTTGCTGGGGAAGCCGCGATAGAATGCGCCGCGCCATATCACCTTGCTCTTGCCCTCGCCCGCCGACTCGACGCTGATGCTCGACGCGTAGTTGGTCACCGGCAGCACCTTCACGTCGACATTGGTGATCTTGTAGGCATAGGTCATGCCCTCGGCGTCGTGGCGCTTGAGCATTTCTTCGATGAGCGCCGTGCCGTCGCCCTTCAATGTGAGCACGCGCGTCGCATTCGGCGCATTGCCCCCCTCGCCCTTGGTGTTCGCCACCGCGGGGTGCCAGGACATGTCCTGGAAATCGCCGATGCGCGCCCATACCTTCGCCGCCGGGGCACTGATATCGATATCGAGCTCGACCTTTTCACGCGCAGGTCCATGTGCGCTCGCGGCGGCGGCAAGAACGCCGCACGCTGCCAGCATGATGAAACCTCTTCTCGCAATACCCATCTCTCCTCCGCTTTCATCACCAGGTGGTCGTGAGAACCCGTTCGTCGGCACCATCGGCGCCGCCTCCAGCTGCAGTTGTGAGCCGGGCACTCGCGGCTTCAGCCGGGCTTGCCGGTGCGCTTCAACATGCCGCGCTGCGGGTCGTACCCCCAGGCAGCAAGCAAGAAGAAGGCCACCAGACAGCCGGTGACGACCGCCAGCGACAAGGCCGACAACTGGCCGTATAGCGCGAAGCGCGTCGCCTCGACCGCATGAGTGAAGGGATTCCAGGTGGCCACGAGATGGATGTAGCGGGCACCGGACTCCTCCAGTTTCCACAGCGGATAAAGTGCAGGCGACACGAAGAACATCGGGAAGATCACGAAGTTCATCGTGCCGGCGAAGTTCTCGAGTTGCTTCACGTGCACCGACAGCAGCAGGCCCAGCGCGCCCAGCATCATCCCCGACAGTACCAGCACCGGAAACGCATACAGCCAGCCCGACCACGGCACACCGACGTCGAACAGTGCAGCGATGGCCAGGAAGACATAGGCCTGCAGCACCGAAAGCAAGGTGCCGGCGAGCAGCTTGGCAAACAGCAGATACCAGCGCGGCAGCGGCGCGGTCAGCAACAGCCGCATCACCCCCATCTCGCGGTCGTACACCATGGCCAGCGAGGATTGCATGCCGTTGAACAGCAGCACCATGCCGAGCAGGCCGGGGACGATGTAGGTCTGGTAGGGAATATAGGTGTCGTAGGGCGGAATGATCGACACTCCGAACACGTTCTGGAAGCCGGCGGCGAAGACCACCAGCCACAGCAGGGGACGCACCAGTGCGGAGGCGAAACGTCCGCCCTGGCGGACGAACTTGGCCACCTCGCGACTGGCGACGGCCTGAAGGGCAAGCAGCGCGTGCCCGGCCTTCATCGGCGATGGTCCATGGTCAGAACTTGCACAGGCTGTCGCGGCGGTCGAAACCCAGCGTATCCATGTTGTTGGTCTGGTGCAGGAAACCCTGGATCGGAGCGCGCTCGATCACGGCATTGTGGGTGGCGATCAGGATCGGCTGGCGAAGCTGGCGGTCCCAGGGGCGAAAGCCGAGCCGATTGCCCTTGAAGCCGTCGATCGTGATTTCGTCGCCAGCGAGGTAGGCGACGAGCTTGTCGAACGGTGCGTTGCCGGTGCGCACCACCGCCTCCACGACCGACTTGACCGCGATCCAGGCTGCCCAGTCCGGACTCGACGGATGGCGCCCGGCCTGCTTCATCATCCGGCTCGTCAGCTGGGGTGCGCCGTGTCGCTCCCAGGCCCAGTGCCAGGCCTCTGCGACCAGGCCCTCGCTGCCCACCACCGGGCGCGGCAGAACCGTCCGATAAGGAACGCTACGGGCGAACTCGCCGTCCGTATCGGCCACGAATACCGCATCGTAGTCGGAGCCCGCGGTCAGCAGGCCGACGTTGCCCTGATCACGCTGGCGGGGGTCATTGCTGAGGACGAAGTCGCGCCTGTCGACGATCTTCAGGCCGAAGCGCCGGGCCGAGGCCTCGAAAGCGGCCGCAAGCAGCTTGTCGTCGGGCAGCGGCCCTTCGAGCAATAGCACCGAGCGCCACTTCCTAGACACGAGGAACTGCGCCATCGCATCGGTCTGCATCGCATGGTTGGGCAAGGTGTGGAACACATGCGGCTGGCACTGCGCCTGGCGCAGTGCATCGTCGGCGGCCGAGACGTTGAACAGCAGCAATTCCCGCCCGCGCGTCGCCTTGCCGAGCTCGGCAAGCTGCGTAGCCGGCGCATCGACGAGAAAGAAGCGAACGCCTTCGCCGTGGAGCCGGTCGATGTGCGCGAGCAGTTCCTTGACTTCGGCGCCCTCGAAGCGATCGAGCTTGAACTCGACGTTCAGGGCCTGGCCGACGAAACGCGCCTCGCGCATCGCCACCTCGGCGCCGGCGACAGGGGGCCCGAACGGTCGTGACAAGGTGCGGAAGAAGGTCTTCCGCTCGTCGTAGCGCGCATCCTTCGTCAGCTCCAGCCAGGCGAAACGCACGGTGTCGGCCAGGGCCGGCAGTGCGAACAGCGCGCCGGCGCAGAAGGCGAGAGCAAAGCGCATGAATGTCGGAAATCGCATCGACGGGCGTCCCCCTTGTTAAAAAAAATGCACGGTTGCCGGCGCCGCGCTCAATCGTCGATCACGGCCGCATAGGGCACGCGCCCCACGGCTACCGAGCGCTGGACCTTGTTGGTCTTCGTATCGACGATGGAAATGTCATCGGAGAGGCCGTTCACCACGAACAGCAGACTCTCGTCGCGGTTCAGCGTCGCCCCCCAGGCGCGCTGGCCGACGAGCACGTATGACCCGACCTCGCGACTGGCGACGTCGACGACGGCAAAATGGTTGGCTCGGCCAAGGGTGACGTATGCGGTCTTGCCGTCGCGCGTCATCGTGATACCCACCGGGGTGACGTCATCGGCACGAAAACCTTTCGGCGTGAACGACACCGTTGCCTTGATCGCGTGACGGGCGCCATCGATGATCGTGACCGAGCCGCCGAGTTCGTTCGTCACCCAGATCTCGCTGCCGTCAGGCGTGGCAGCGAACCGGCGCGGGCGGTTTCCGACCACGATGTTGGCGGCGATCTCGTTCGTTGCAGTGTCGATCACGTGCACCATGTTAGCCACCTCGGAGGTCACGTACAGGTGCTTTCCATTCGGGCTCAGCATCACCCCCTCGGGTTCCTCGCCCACTTCGATTTCGGCAACGAGCTTGCCGCTGGCAAGCTCTATGACGGAGACCTTGGCATCCTCCTCGTTCGACACATAGATACGCTTGCCATCGGGGCTGAAGTCGAACATCTCAGGATCGTCCCCGACCCCGAAAGAGCGCTCGACCTCGAGCTTCGCGATGTCGATCACATCGATGCGCTCGTCGTTGCTCGCGACCACGAACAGCTTGCTCCCATCCGCGCTGCGTTTCATGTCTCGCGGCCGCTCACCGGTCTTGATGGCCTTGACGACTGCATAGGTCTTGCCATCGAGGACGGTGACCGCGTTGTCGTTCTCGCTGCTGACGAAGACGTAGCCGGTACCCTTGGCGAGGGCCGATCCGGCCGACACGAAAAGCATGACGCTCAGGGCAAGGGCGCTGGATTTCAATCGCATGAGGTGGGTCTCCAATAGACTAATCGTCGTGATTCATTGGGTCGTCGCCGGCACCGTGCTGCCGGTCATCTGCAGAAAGGCGTCGGCCAGCGTGGCTGTACCGCAGGAGGCCACCAGGTCCTCCGGCCGTCCTTCGGCCAGGATTCGCCCCTTGTGAAGGACGATCACGCGGTCGGCACCCTCGGCCTCCTCGACAAGGTGCGAGGCCCACAGTACGCTCACCCCATGTTCGCGCAGACCGAGCACCTCGTCGAGCAGCTGCCGCCGCGAGGCCGGATCGAGCCCGACGGTCGCCTCGTCCATCAGCAGCACCGAGGGTCGATGCACGAGCGCCCGTGCAAGCTCCACCTTGCGCCGGTTACCGCCCGAGAGCTGGCGCACGGGATCACCGGCGCGCTCGCTCAGGCCGATGCGCTTCAGCACATCGCCAATGCGCCGCCCGGCCTCGCCGCCGCCCAGCCCGTGCAGTCGCGCGTGGAAGACCAGATTCGCCTCCACGCTCAAGTCGAGGTCGAGCGTCATCTGCTGGAAGACCACGCCAATTCGGCCCAGCGCACGGACGGGCTCGCGACGCATGTCGTGGCCGCAAACCCGCACCACACCCTCGTCGGCATTGAAAAGCCCGGTAAGCAGCTGGAACAGCGTGCTCTTGCCCGCACCGTTGGGTCCCAGCAGGGCCACGAATTCACCTGGCGCCACGGCAAAGCTCACGCCTTTGAGGGCCTCGAGCTCGCCATAGAACTTGCGCACGCCATCGACCTGCAACAGGAATTCCAGGGGGGTTTCGGCGTCACGCATCGAGGCCTACCTCGTCATTCGCGACAGCGTCGGTGAGCCCGGCGAGCAGGGTCGGATGACGCGCCAGCAGCTCAGCGTGCAGCGCGAGAACGGCTCCGTCGTTGGGCGAGCGCGGGCGTGCCAGCCCGATCGGCAGGTCCAGCACCACCGTGCCCGGCGCAGGCGACAGGAAGCACACACGGTCGGCCAGAGCCAGCGCCTCGCGCAGGTCGTGGGTCACGAACAACACCGTGGACCGGCATCGCTGCCACAGGCCGGTCAGCATCGCGCGCAGCCGGTCGGCGGTGGGCGCGTCGAGGGACACGAAGGGCTCGTCCATCAACAACAACGTCGGCTCGATGACGAAGGCGCGCGCCAGGGCGACGCGGCGCTGCATGCCGCCCGACAGGCGTCCGGGATAGGCATCGAGAACATCGCCGAGTTCCATTGCCTGCAGCAGTTCGTGCGCCCGGGCCGGGGCGGTGGGGTCGTTGCCGGCGACGAGCAGCACGTTGTCGAGCACCGTCAGCCAGGGCATCAGGCGCGGCTCCTGAAACATGAAGCCGATACCCTGGCCCGGCGTCGAGCCGTCGAGCGTGACGTGCCCCTCGACCTCGCGATCGAGCCCGCCCACCACATTCAGCAGGGTGCTCTTGCCGCAACCGGACGGACCGACGACGCAAACGAACTGCCCGTCGCCGACGGCGAGCCGCAGGCCGGACAATGCCAGGTGTGCGCGCCCTCCGCGGTCCGGAAAACATTTCCGCCTGATGTCGATCTCGAGCATGGCTCAACCCCTCCAGCTTGTCAGGCGTCGCTCGAGCGGACGCATGAGCAGCGCCTCGACCAGCAGCACGATCGTGGCGAAAACGAGTGTGTACGCAAGGATGCCGGCGATATCGAAGAACTGGAAGAACACGTTGAGCTGGAAGCCGATACCGTTGCTGCGCCCGAGCAGTTCGACGACGAGCACGATCTTCCAGATCAGCGACAGCCCGGTGCGCGCCGCCGCCATCAGGTAGGGGTAGAGCTGTGGAAGATAGACGCGGGTGAA
>JBFGZP010000213.1:0-6015 GCA_041586695.1 Thauera sp. | reverse complement strand
GCCAGGCCGAAGCCCACAGCACCGGCCAGCAGGAAATAGGGGTTGCCAACCACATCACAGCCCTCCCAGTTCGGATAGCGCGGACTCGTACAGCGACAGGCGGTCGGCCAGGCCGTGCTCGCCGCCGTTGATCGCGCGGGTGATGGCGCGCAGGCGGCCACGGTCGGCCAGGGCGTTTAAGTCGTTCCTGTCCCAGAACCACCCGGCCGACAGCGCGGCATAGAGCGGCGCCTCGAGCGTTTCCGGGCGATTGATCAGGTCGAGATCGAGCGCTTCGCCGCAGCGGTAGTAGTTGTCGCGGCCGGTGATCTGGATCAGGCCGCGGCCACGGTAGCGCCAGCCGTCGCCACTGGCCTCGTCGCCGTTGCCCATTCGGTTGGCGTAGGCGTTGTTGGCGATCGCCGCCGGGCGGCCCGACAGGGAAAGCGCGAGCGCGTTCGGGCCGCCGGTCATGTCGGCGTAGCGCAGCGGCCAGGTGTTGGCGAGGCCGGATGCGGAGTAGTTCAGGTTCTCGACGAGGCGGGCAAAACGCCCGGATTCGTGGGCGATCTGCGCGAGGAAGGCGGCCAGGCGTGGGGCGCTGTCGATGCAGTAGCGCTCGGCGGCGACGTTGATCGCCGACACGAACTTCACCGCGAGGCGGTACGGTGTGCGGGTGGCGCGCTCGAGGGCGGCGGCGGTGATCAGCATGGTCATTGCTCCCGCCTGTCGATCACCAAGAGCAGCGCGGTGGCGGCCATCATCGTCGCGCTGTAGACGTCCGGGGTGCTACGCCCGGCGAGGATGCCGCCCACCACCGCAGCACCGGCGGCGCCGAGCACCACCCAGGCCAGCGAGAGCAGCACGCGGGTGTCGGCATGGTGGCGGTTGAGCTGGCCGATGGCGTGCCAGGCGATGACGACGCCTGCGAGCAGTTCGATGGTGATGATCGGCCCGGTCATTCGCCGCCCCCGCCGATGGCCCGCTCCATGCGCCCGAGCACCAGCGCGAGGCCGCCCCAGCCAAGGCACACGGCCACCGGGTAGCGCAGCATGTCGGCGGGCACGCCTGCGGCGGTCGGCACGACGTGCGCCAGCATCATCGCCCCGGGCGCAGCGCTCCACGCCGCGAACAGGGTGCCGGCCACCACCTGCAGCGCCCGCGCCCACGGGCCGCCCTCGGCCGCCGATCGCAGCGCCCACAGGGCGCCGACAAATGACGGGAAGATCAGGTCGGCGGGCAGGCCGGTCGCCACGCCGAACAGCATGATGCTGGTGGCGGCGGCGGCCGATGCGGTGGCGGTGGGCTCGGTCATGGCTCGGCCGCCTCATCAACAGCGGAATCAACAGGCTGGCGAACAGCGGCGTCCAGGCCAGCGGCGCGGCGCATCGCGTGCTCTTTCACGCGCTGGCGGTGCTTGGCTTCCCAGCCCACCCCGTCGTGCAGGATCGACTCTGCCGCCACCGTGCTGATGCCGATCTCGATGCGCTCACGCGCTGCGGACACTTCCTTGCTCGGATCGAGGCTGCCAGGGCCGTCGCCGATCCACATCGCGCCAGCGTAGGCGCGGCGGATCGCAGGGTCGGAGAAGTAGCCGGGCGCCACCACCCGGCCGAGGGCGACCGCCTCGTCGAGCCAGGCCTCGTACACCACCTGACAGAAGTAGGTGGCGACGAAATCCCGACGCCCGCGGAAGAATCGCCACGCATCCAGCAGCGCGGCGCGTGCGGCGCTGTAGCTGGATGTGAAGTGCTTAACCAGCACCTCGAACGGCAACTCGAGCGCGGCGCCGATCTGCCGGATGATCGCCTGCACGAACGGGTCGAACTCCGCGTTTGGGCGGCCCGGGTTGGTGGAGTGAATGCTCTCGCCCGGCAGCAGATTCACCGCCTTGCCAGGCCCGTCCAGCGTCGCGCTGTCGACGCTGCCGTCCCACTTGGTCGCCGCGTTGATGTAGTCCGAGCCTGCATCGCCGTCGAACAGCGTGGCGAAAGCCTCGGAGTCCATCTGCACGAACACCGCGAACGCGCCGGACACGACCGCAGCCTGCAGTTCGGCATCGGTGTAGCGGCCGAGCTGCTTCAGCGGCTCGATCACCGGGGCGAGCATCGGCACGCCTCGCGTCTGCCCGGGGCGGCGACGATCGAACAGGTGGATCACGTTGCGCCGGCCCGTCTGGCGGCCGAACGCCTCGCGGGCGCTCCACTTGATCCCCGCACGCCCGCCTGGCGCGCCAGGGTGACGATTCGCAACGTGGTAGCGCAGCGGCGCGCCAGTGCCGTCGAGCTCGACCCCGTCGACCAGCGTTGCGCTGTCGCGGGCGAAGTTTGGATTGCAGATGCGGTCGGCCTCGAGCAGCTGCAGCGCGATACTGTACGGGCTGCCGACACGTTCCACCGATGGCATCAGGCAGAAACAGTCGCCAGACTCGATCGAGGCCCGGAAAGCCAGGGATTGCAGCCCGTAGAAATTCTGGTGCCGCGTCACATCGCAGTCGGTCGACTCGGCCCACAGGCGGAACTCCCGCTCGGTCGCGTTCTGCCACGCCGCGGCGCGCGATTCGTCCAGCCCCAGCGCATCGGCGTCGATCGCGCACTGCAGCGACAGGCCGGAGCCGATGACGTTCGTCACCGTGGTGTTCAGCGCCCCACCGGCCAGCGGCGTATTGCGCACGAGGTCGCGCGAGCGCGCGCGCAGGGACACGAGGTCGCCAATGGTGTCGCCATCAGCGTCGGCCGCGGGCGGGTTGAAGTTCCTGAGCGCCGTGCGCGAACGGCTGCCGCCGTTGTACCCGCCAGCCAGTGCAAGGACGGTCTTCGCCTTCAGGCGTTCCACGGCCCAACTCGGCGATACGCTCGCCAGCGCGCGCTCGAAGACGTTGAGTGTCGGGCGCTTCATGCTCACCACCGCGGCGCCGCGTTCACGGCACGCCGACGCCCGGCCGCCGTCGCGGACAAGCTCTTGCAGCGCGCATCCCAGCTCGTGATGCCTGCCTGGATCGCCTCGAGATCCGCGCGTGTCATCCGGCGGCCGTCGACCTCGACAGCCTGCCCGCCGAGAACCTTCGTCTCCGCGTCGATGTATTTCGCCAGCTGGGCTTCCGCTTGCGCGAGGGTAAGGCCTGCCATGGGTGCGCTCGTGATCCAACAGGCATCAGGATCGCGCGGATTTGTGCAACCCATAAGGCAAGGCCGTGCACCTGCCTATCTGCGCTTGAGGTAGTTGTAGATCGTGCGGCGGCTGATGCCGTGCCGGCTCTGGATGTCCTCGATCGCCACGTCGGCCAGGTAGTCGCGCACGACCGCAGCGGGCGAGGCGCGCGGCGCCAGCCGGGAGCCGGCCACCGGGACATAGTGGCGCTCGCCGCCGCGCGCGCTCTTGATCTCTTCCTCCACCTCGCCGAGCAGCGCCTCGACCTCGTCGGGCAGCCCGTAGGCCTCGGCGATCCTCACGCGCACGCGATCGATGATCTCGCGCACGATGTCGGTCACTTGCGGCCCCACTGGGAAAGCGATATCCGCCCCGCTGAAGGTGGTGCAATCGATACCGGCGGCGGAAGCGCCACACGCCCGCCGTCATCGCCTTGCGGCGCCGGCGCGGCGAACAGGTCCGTGATCACCGGCTGCACCGTTTCCTCGAGCTGGTCCCAGAACTTGCGCATGCGGGGCGCCCACAGGTCGAGCCGTTCCTCGAGCCAGATCGCGTAGGCGGTCATGTCGATGATCTCCTGGCGCTTGCGGTTCTTGACCCACCGCGTCTGCTTGCCGTGCTGCGTTCGCACCGTCACGCGGTCTTCGCCGGCGAGCTGGCGGAACCACTCGTCTGTGTTGTCGGCCGACAGATGCACGAAGCCCGGCCCCGGCTGGCCGACTTCCATGCGCGCGGCGAGGCGGTCCTTCGCCAGATTGGTGCCCACCATCCACAGGGTCGCGCCGTGCTTGTCGCGCCGGCCGCGCAGCGTGTAACTGACTTTGGTGTTGCCGTTCTCGATGCTGCGCTCGTTGCCCGACGCGCCCTTGATGGCATGCACCCGGCGGCTGCGGTGCTTGTGGGCGAAGGCATACACCTCGTCGGCGTGGTGCCCGCCCGAGTCGATCGCGGTGGCGTAGATGCGCTGGGTGGTGCCGCCCGCGTGCTGGTAGGTCTCGGCGAAGAGGAAGTCCTCGAGCTCGAGCCACACTTCCTCCTGCGCCGGGTTGCCGAAGAACACGCGGTGATCGATCGACCACATCTGGCCGCCGCGGCCATAGCCCCACACCTGCGCCTCGATGCGGTTGCCCTGGGTGTCGCAGCCGCACAGCAGCAGCAGGCAGTCGCGCGGCATGATGCGCAGCGGGAAGGGCTCGGCGCGGGCCTTCAGTTCCTCGGCGTCGGTGCGCTCGATCTCGCCTTCCCAGGTCTCGCCCAGCGTGGTGTTCGTCCACGCCTTCATCTTGCTGTCGTCGCCCTGTTCCATCTTCTCGAGCGCGGCGAAGAACTCGCGCAGGATCTGAGGCCAGGGCACCGCCGGGCTGTAGGCGGTCCAGCTGTGAAATGCGATGTGGCGCGGCGTCGGCGCCGTGCTGCCGTCCGGCCTGGTGAAGCTGCCATCCGGGTGCAGCCACAGGGTGCCGTCCTCGTTGATCCACAGGCCCTGCGCCTCGACCGCCAGCCACTCGCCCTGCGTGATCAGCACGCCGCAGTGCGGGCACAGGTGGCGCACCGTGTCCGGGTCGCGGCGTTCGCGGTCCCACTTGAAGCCGTGCGGCTCGTCCTTGCCGCCCCAGGTGAGCGCGTGGCGCTCGCCGCAGTGCGGGCACGGCGTCTGGAAGCTCATGCGCTCGTCGGCCAGCTCGAAGCGCGCATCGATCAGGCTGAAGCCCTTGAGCTTGGGCGTGCTGCCGCAGATCATCTTCGGGAAGGTCGCGCCCTCGACACGCTTGGAGGCGAGCGTGAACGGGTCGCCCTCCTTTTCCACGTCGCCATCGAAGGCGTCGAGCTCGTCGAGGTAGCCCACGTCGATCGAGATCCGGCGGTAATTCTTCGCCGCCTTGCCGCCCTTGATGTGCAGCATCGAGCCGAGGAACTTCTTCTGCTCGAGCGTGTTGTCCTTGTGCCGCGCGATGTAGGCCGGGAACACCGTGCGCATCACCGGCACGTCGCGCAGCATCGGGTCGAGTTCGCCCTTGACGTAGGCGGTCGCGTCGTCGTCGGTGGGCTGCCACACGCACTGGTTCCTGCGCTTGTGCTCGGCGAAGTAGCCCTTGGCGGCGAGGATGATCTTGGTGTAGCCCTGGCGCGCCGACTTCTTCCAGTCGATCTCGGTGATGTCGTCGTTGCTGATGCACGCCATGATCCCGCGCTGGAAGGTCCAGGGCGTCCAGCGCTGCTCGACATAGGACGACTCGGCCGAGAGGTAGAAGTGCTCGCGCGCCCACTCGTCGAGCGTCATCGGCTCTTTCACCGCCCATGCCGCCATGCCGCGCTGCAGCCGGCGACCGACCTCGGCCTCGGCGAAGCGGGCGGCCTCGGCCATGTCCATCAGGCCACCGCCCCGTCGTCGGTCTGATCCTGCGCGGCGGCCTCGACCGCATCTTCCGGCCCGGCCTGTTCGCCCTGTTCGCCCTGATCGTCTTCCTCGCGCAGATCCGCCAGGGTGACGGTCGCGGCCAGGTTGCGAACCTTGGCGATATCGCGCGTGATCGCGGCGATCGTGTCGGCCGACAGGCCCGGCTCGCGCCGGCGGATCGTGCCCGGGATGGTGTCGAGGATCTTCGCCGCCCGGGCGCCGGCCTTGGCCAGCACTTCCTCGAGCAGATGCACCGGGGCGAGCTCGTTTCGGCTCACCGCGTTCTGCATCGCCACCCGGTCGGCCTGCTCCTTCGCCAGCCGGGCGCGCTCGGTCGCTAGGTCGAGGTCGCCATTCGTCGCCCGTCCCGCCGCATGCTCGCGCAGGTGGCGGCAGTAGGCCAGCAGCCACTGCCCGCCGGTGGCGCCATCCGACAGCACCCCGCGGGACAGCAGATCGGACACCGCCTGCTGCGACACCCCAACCAG
>JBFGZP010000212.1:0-6102 GCA_041586695.1 Thauera sp. | reverse complement strand
GCAGGGAATGTGGATCGAACGCCGTCTTCATTCGCCCGCCCGGAACACGTAACCCTGGCCGCGGCGCGTTTCGATGCGCGCACTGCCGAGCAGGCTGCGCAGACGACGGACATAGACCTCGATGACGTTGCTGTCGCGCTCGGCGTCGTAGTCGTAGACGTGCTCCGACAGCCGGCTTTTCGACAGTACCTCGTCCGGATGCCGCATGAAATAGCGCAGCAGGCGGAATTCGGTGGCGGTCAGGGCTTGTTCGCGACCATCGTCCGCGAGGAGGCACTGGCGGGGCTCGTCCAGTCGCCAGCGGCCAGAGCGCAGTTGCGGAGCCTGCGCTGGCGCGGCGCGTCTGAGCAGGGCCTGGATGCGGGCGGCGAGTTCCTCGACGTGAAAAGGCTTGCCGAGGTAGTCGTCGGCCCCTGCCTGCAGGCCGTCGACGCGTTCGCTCCAGCCGTCGCGCGCGGTGAGGATGAGCACCGGCACCATGTTGCCGGCGGCACGCCATTCGCGCAGCACGTCGAGACCGGGCTTGCCGGGCAGGCCGAGGTCGAGGATCACCGCATCGTAGGGCTCGGTCGCACCGAGGTGCGCGCCATCGACGCCGTCGGCGGCGAGATCGACGGCGTAGCCTTCGCGGCGCAGGCGTTCGCGCAGCCGCTCGCCGAGCGCGGCGTCGTCCTCGACGATGAGCAGGCGCATGGGCTCACTTCTCCCTGCGCTCGACCAGTTCGCCGCTGGCAGCGTCCATTTCGAGCTTGTGCACCGTGTCGGCGTCGTCGATGATCTTCACTTCATAGACGTACATGCCGTCTTCACGCTCGAGCTCGACCTCGACGACCTGGCCGGGGCGGATTGTCCGGGCGCGTGCCAGGATGTCCTCCATCGGCAGGATCCTGCCGCTCTCGCGAAGGGCACGGACCTCCTGGCTGCGGGGCTTGTCACTTGCCGCGGCATGAGAGGAGAGCAAGGCCGCCGCAATGAGGGCACTCGTGGCGGTGGTGAGGACGAGGGCGGCACCCGGCCCGGGAATCGCTTTCATGACGGTCTCCTTGAGCAAGCTGTCACGCAATGGACGCGTGCAGTATGCAGGAGCCGTGCTGAAGCGAAGCTGAAAGGGGCGGCGGATGGTCGCCCGATCGTGCACTCAGGCGCCCACGAGGCTCTTCTCGCCACGCTCGAAGACGCGGCTCGCGCGACCCACCAGAAGAGGGTCGAGCGCCCCGATACGCTCGAGGTCCCTGTTCGCATAGGGCAGCGCGTGCAGAAGGTGACGCAGCGCGTTCAGGCGTGCGCGCTTCTTGCAATCGGACTTGACTACTGTCCAGGGCGAATCGGCGGTGTCGGTCTGGAGGAACATCGCCTCCTTCGCCTTCGTGTACTCGTCCCACTTGTCCAGCGAGGCGAGGTCGATCGGCGACAGCTTCCAGTGCTTGAGCGGGTGCGACTCGCGTTCATCGAACCGGCGGCGTTGCTCCGCGCGGCTGACCGAGAACCAGAACTTGATCAGGTGGATGCCGCTGCGGGTCAGATTGCGCTCAAACTCGGGCACTTCGCGCATGAATTCGTCGTACTCCTCCGGCGTGCAGAAGCCCATCACGCGCTCGACGCCGGCGCGGTTGTACCAGGAGCGGTCGAACAGGACGATCTCGCCAGCGCCCGGCAGATGCTGGACATAGCGCTGGAAGTACCACTGGCCGCGTTCCACCTCGGAGGGTTTTTCCAGCGCGATCACGTGCGCTCCGCGCGGATTGAGATGTTCCATGAAGCGCTTGATCGTTCCGCCCTTGCCGGCAGCGTCGCGGCCCTCGAACAGGATCACCACGCGCTGACCACTATCCTTGACCCAGGCCTGAAGCTTCAGGAGTTCCACCTGCAGGCGGTACTTCTGCGCTTCGTAGTTCTTGCGCGACATCGGGTTTTGGTAGGGGTATGCGCCCCTGTCCAAGCCGTCGGCGAGAACCTCGTCCGGATGCTGCTCCCGGGTGGCCGACGGCTGCGTCGCGATCTTCAGCAGGGCGCGCCGCAAGTCGTCCATCACGTCCGGCGACGCGCTGCCGAGGAGGGCCTCCAGGGCCTTTGCAGTCCTGCACAGGTCCCGCGCTGCCGCGCGTTGCATGATCTCGCCAACGGCGACGATTTCCGCCCCCCGTGCGACGGCTGTCGCGTGCCCCGCTTCGAGGCGCTCGGTGGCGGCAGCTTCGGCAGCGCGGGCGGTGTCGACGTCCCGGGCGCTGCGCAACCGGATTCGCGCACGCGCGGCGAGGCGGGCCTGCGGGCGGATATTCGCCATGTCGGGCGCCCGGACTTCAGGGTGATGGGTGAGCGGTGAGGTGGCCCCTCGACCAGTGCTTGACATGTTCGGATCTCGCGCAGCGTTCGGATGGAAAAATCTTAAACCTGACGGCCCCGGGCCGTTGTGGCGTGTTTATCGTTATCTCTCGAATTCTTGGGGAAATGAGCGGCAGAGTGGCAGTGCGGGCCGGCGTGCCCGCCTTTTTCGCGCTCCTGCAGGCAGGGCGAAGCCGGTAGAATCGCGCCTTTCAGCCTCGGCAAACCCGCGGCAATCATGCCGTCCGGGCGCCATGAACCCATGCCGCTAACTCCTCAGGCCCAGTCCCTGCTCGCCATGGCGTACCGTGCCGGTGCGCCGAAATTCCATCACCTCTCCGTCGCCCAGGCCAGGCACTCGTTCGAGAAGCTGCAGTTCGCCTTCCGCCCGGAGCCGCCCGCGGTGGCCTCGACCACCGAGGTGCCGATGCGGCGTTCCGACGGCAGCGTGCTGCTGGCGCGTCTCTATCGCCCGGTGTCGAGCCGGCCGGACGACGTGCTGCCGCTGCTGATCTACTTTCATGGTGGCGGCTGGTGCGTGGGTGATGTCACGAGCTACGACGTCCTGTGCCGTGAGCTGGCGAACGCGTCGGACTGCGCGGTGCTGTCGGTGGACTACCGGCTGGCGCCGGAGCACCCCTTTCCCGCCGCGGTCGATGACGCGCGCCATGCCTTCGACTGGGCGGTGGCGCAGGCCGGACTGCTCGGCATCGATCCCTCACGCGTCGCGCTGGGCGGGGACAGTGCCGGCGGCAACCTGTCCATCGTCTGTGCGCTGTCCCTGCGTGATGCGCCCGGCGCAGCCGCAATGACTCAGCCGCGCTTCCTGTTGCTGGTGTATCCGAGCACCGAGATGCTCAGTTCGAGACCGTCGCGCGAACGTTACGCGGACGGCTATTTTCTCGATCGCGAGACCCTGGTGTGGTTCTACGAGCGCTACCTGCCCAAGGGCGGCACAGAGGACTGGCGCGCGTCGCCGATGCGTGCCGAGTCGCTCGGCGGGCTGCCGCCGATGCTGCTGATCACTGCCGAATACGATCCCCTGGTCGACGATTGCCTGGCATTCGGCGCGCGCGTCCAGGCCGAGGGCGGGGATCTGACCGCCGTGCAGATGGCGGGGATGGTGCACGGCTTCCTGACCCTGGGGAAACAGTTCCCCGAGGCCTCCGAGGCGGTCGCGCTGGCAGGTGCGACGCTACGCCGCCACTTGTTCTGAGAACACGTTCGCTCCTGCGGGGCCGGTCGCGTCAGCCGCAGACGGCGGCAATCAGTTCCTTCCTCGTCCCGCGGGCCGACTCGACGAGCTTGGCCAGTTCGGCGCGGTCGATGCCACCTGTGCAGGCCTCGAAAAATTCCGGGCGGTGCCGCGCGCCGAGCAGGGAATCGAAGGGATTCGGCGTCTCGGCGGCGAGGCTGGCGAGGAACACGGTGTCGGCCAGGCTCGACGGTGGCCAGCTGCCGCCATAGGGGTTCTCGTAGTCGAAGGTGTCGACGATGCCTTCGGGCACTTCGAGCACCTCGAGCACCGCGCGGCCGATGGGCTCATTCCAGATCGCGACATACTCGGCGAAGCGGTTCACGTTCTCTTCCAGGGCCGGGAAGGCGGAGGCCCTGGCGAGCAGGTAGAACTGCCCGATGGTGGACATCAGGCCCGCCAGCAGCGCGGTATCCGGATGGACCGTGCGCAACTCGCGGGCGAAGGCGAAGGCCCACGAGGCAACGTCGATCGAGTGCATCCACAGGCCCGATGCGATCAGTCGCATCTGGCGCGATCGATGGTCCTGCGCGAGCTGTTCGGCCGCGACCGAGTAGGCCAGGCAACGCAGCGTGGAGATGCCGATGCGATTGACCGCGTCGTGCACGTTGGTGATCTGCGCGCGATAGGGGTTGAGCAGCAGGGTGTTGGCCATGCGCAGTGTTTTCGCGCTCAGTACCGGTTCGGTCTTGACCACGCGGGTGATGTCGTCGAGCGAGGAATCCGGATCGTCCGCGATGTTCTTGATCCGCATCGACAGGTCGAACACGGTGGGGAAGTTCAGCATCCCCTGGCGCAGCTCGTCCTCGATCTCGGCGGCGAAGGCCTCGGCTTGTGTCTGAAAATCGTGCATGGCGGATCCAGGCTCCTGCGAAAGCGCTTACCTTAGTCGAATCGGGTCGGTTCGATCCAGCCGGTGCCGGGCATGGTCCTGCGGCTGGGTGAGGATCGCGCGGCCGTTCTCGCGGCGCTCGACCCGGGCGAGCGTGACCACCGGCACATCCATCTGTTCGATGATCGCATGGCTCTGCTTGAAGCGCTTGTCGACGACGAAGGCGGCGCACGGCGCGGTCGCGCCGGCTTCGCGCGCGATCTCGACCAGGGCCGCAGCGGTGCGCGCGCCGGAGCGCAAATCGTCGACGATGACGGTCGCTTCGGCTTCCATGCGACGCACGAGCGCGGCGTAGGGCAGGGTGAGGTCGCAGCTGGATGCCATGGTCGGAGGTGTAGACGAGGCAGCCCCCTGGGGACGGGGGCAGGTCGGCCCGATTCTACCGCAGGGGCGTCCGGCACGTCGGCAGCCGCCGTCGTCGGCGCGCATCTCCGCTAGAATCACGGGCTTGGAGAGATCGGTCGAACCGGACATGAACGACGAGGACTACATGCGCGCCGCGCTGGAGCAGGCGCGGCAAGCGGGTGCATGCGACGAGGTGCCGGTGGGCGCCGTGGTGGTGCTCGATGGCGAGATCGTCGGCCGCGGCTTCAATCAGCCGATCGGGCGCCAGGACCCGACCGCCCACGCCGAGATCATGGCCTTGCGCGATGCCGGCACCCGACTGGGCAACTACCGCCTGCCCGGGTGCGAACTGTTCGTGACGCTGGAACCGTGCGCAATGTGCTCGGGTGCGATCATGCATGCCCGCATCGCACGCGTGGTGTTCGGCGCGCGTGATCCCAAGACCGGCGTGGCGGGCAGCGTGCTCGACCTCTTCGCCGAGCCGCGCCTGAACCACCATGCGACGATCGAAGGCGGCCTTCTGGCCGGAGAGTGCGGCGCGATGCTGTCGAGCTTCTTTGCCGGCCGCCGCGGCCGGACGATGACGGCCTGATGGCGGCCGCGGCCATGTCCGATGCCATGCACATTCGCATCGATTTGGGCGAGCAGGTGCTCGAGCTGTTCTCGGCGGATGGGGCCTGCATCCGCCGCTACGCGGTGTCGACCGCGCTCGCCGGTGCCGGTGAGCAGGAGGGCAGCGGGTGCACGCCGCGCGGACGCCACCGCATTCGGGCGAAGATCGGCGCTGGCGCCGCGGCCGGGGCCGTGTTTCGCGGCCGACGGCCGACCGGCGAAGTGTGGACGCCTGCGTTCGCCGCTGCGCACCCCGGGCGGGACTGGATCCTGAGCCGCATCCTGTGGCTGTGCGGCGAGGAGGTGGGGCGCAACCGGCTCGGCAGCGTCGACTCCATGCGCCGATTCATCTATCTCCACGGCACCGGCGGCGACCAGCCGATGGGGGTGCCGCTGTCGCACGGCTGCGTGCGCATGCGCAATCGGGATGTGATCGAACTGTTCGATCTGGTGGAGGCGGGCACCACCGTGGAGATCGTCGAATGAGTGCATCGTCGAACTGGGACATCGAGCTGCTCGACTGGGCGCAGGCGGAGCCCCTCGTCATGCCGCTGCGCGAGCGCGTTTTCGTCGTCGAGCAGGGTGTGCCGGCGGAGATCGAACTCGACGAGTTCGATCCCGTCTGCCGCCACGCGGTGGGGCGGGACGCAGACGGGCGCGTGATCGCTACCGGCCG
>JBFGZP010000211.1:0-6111 GCA_041586695.1 Thauera sp. | reverse complement strand
TGAAGCAAGGCGTGTAGGCCGGGACCCGGGCATGTGATGGCGACGGCCGGATCCGGGCATCGTCGACGGCCGTGGACACCGGCGCGCTCCGCCCCGTGGCGGCGGTCGTGCCCGCCGCGCTTGCCAGCCCGCGGCAACGCGGTCCTTCGACGAAGTCACGCCCCCGTACCGGCAAGCCTGCATCGACGTAGCATGGCGAAAGATTTCCCGCCCTGCTGTCGTCCTTCCGACCGGCCGATGCAGCTCGACCGCTTTTCCCACAGCCGCGACCTCATGCTGCGCAACGATCCTGTCGAGGCGCTGAAGTCGCGCGACGCATCGGTCAGCGCGCTCGCGCGGCGATTGCAGGCATGCCGGCACCAGGGCTTTACGCAGCCGCAATGCCTGCGCTACCCGATCCCGTAGCGGCGCAGGCGGGTCGCGATCGCGGAGTGCGAGCAACCCAGTCGCTGTGCGAGCCGGCGGCTCGACGGAAAATCCTTGTACAGATTCTGCAGCAGATCTTTCTCGAAGTCGGCCACGGCCTGTTCGAGCGTCGTCACCTCGCCATCCGCGACTTGTCTCTCGGAGCTGACGCCACGTGCCAGTTCGAGATCGGCGGTGTCGATCACCAGGCGCTCGCTCATGGTCACCGCGCGGAAGATCACATTCTGCAGTTGCCGGACGTTGCCGACCCAGGGATTGGTGAGCAGGGCTGCACTGGCGGTTGCAGACAGGCGCAACAAGGGGCGCCCGGCCTGGCTGCACGCGCGGGCGAGAAAGAAGTCGGCCAGCGGGAGGATGTCGCCGGGGCGTTCGCGCAGGGGTGGCACATGCAGATTGAGCACATTGAGCCGAAACAGCAGATCCTGCCGGAATTGACCGGCGCTCACCATGTCCTCTAGCGAGCGATGGGTGGCACTGATGACGCGCACATCGACTCTGGTATCGCGATCTCCCCCGACGCGACGAAAGCTGCCGTCATTGAGGAAGCGCAAAAGCTTGGCCTGAAGGTAGGCCGACATCTCCCCGATCTCATCCAGGAAAACCGTTCCCCCGTCCGCCAGTTCGAGCAGACCCGGCTTGCCGCCGCGCAGCGCGCCGGTGAAGGCACCCGGCGAGTAGCCGAAGAGCTCGCTTTCGGCCAGGTTTTCCGGCAGCGCCGCGCAGTTCAGGGCAAAGAAGGGCTCAGCACTGCGGGGACTCGCGGCATGGCAGGCGTGGGCGAAGAGCTCTTTTCCGGTGCCGGTTTCGCCGGTGATCAGCAGCGGCGCGTCGACCAGCGCCATCCGTGCCGCACGTTGCTTGAGTTGTTCGATCTCCGGCGAATTGCCCAGGATGGCTTCGAAACCGCCCGCATCGTAGTTTTGCAGCGCACTCATGCGCTCGCCAATCCGCGTCGGTGCGTGCAGGGTCAGCACCGCACCGGCGGTGCGGCCGCTCGTCTCGTGCAGCGGCAGGGTCTCCAGCATGTAGGGCTCGCCGTTGATCTCGATCTCGCGCACCGGCAGGTGGTAGCCACGGTCGACCAGCGCATCGAAAAGCCCCGCATCGCCGATGAGCGCCTGCATCGAGGTCTGCCGCAAGGCCTCCGCGCTCATTCCGCTCGCACCGAGCGCGGCGTTGTTGGCGACCATGATGCGGCCGCTGGCATCGACGGCAAAGACCGGGTCGGCCTGCGCGGCCAGCACGGCATCCAGATAGAGCCGCCGCTGGGCCCCGGGGAGCATGCCGACCTCCTCTACGGTGCGAACGCCGCCGACTTCCTTCAATTGCTTGCGCAACTTGATCACTCCGGTTTCGTCCAGCTCGGGCGCCTCGATGTAGATGTGCGGCGGCTCGACCTCGACTGCGGTGACATCGAGCGCGCGCCGCGCAAGCGCCGCGAGGATCTCTTGTGCGATGCCTACCCGGTCGACGAAGAAGATGGCGATGCGCATCACGGCCCATCCGTGTAATGAATTCAGAACAGTGTATTCATTTCCGTACGAAAGTCCCAAGTAATTGTTAAATAACTAATTCTTATCCTTGAGAGTCGAAAATTCGGCAGCCGTGTATCGATATCAATACAGCCGAACCGCCCGGAATTGCGTAAGCGGCACTCAAGCCTCTGTTTCAAAAGCACTTTCATTACTGGCACGGTAACTGCTACGACTTCTCGCATTGGCTGCGCCGCTCGGGCGCCCGAAAACCAGATACGGATCAAAGGAGAAACGCATGGATGTCCTCGTTCTCGGCAGCGGTGTCGTCGGCACCACGATTGCCTACTACCTTGGCCGGGCCGGTCATCGGGTCACGGTGGTGGATCGGCAACCGGGGCCGGCGCTCGAAACCAGCTATGCCAATGCCGGCGAGGTGTCGCCCGGCTATTCGGCGCCATGGGCGGGCCCCGGCGTGCCGCTGAAGGCGATCAAGTGGATGCTCATGCACCACAGCCCCCTTGTCATCAAGCCGATGCTCGATCCCGCCATGTGGCGCTGGGGATTCTCCATGCTGCGCAACTGCACGGAGGCGCGCTATCGCGAGAACAAGGCCCGCATGGTGCGCCTGGCCGAGTACAGCCGCGATTGCCTCAAGGAACTCCGCCGCGACACCGGCATCGGCTACGACGAGCGCAGCAAGGGCACGCTGCAGTTGTTCCGGACGCAGAAGCAACTCGACGGCGTCGGCAAGGACGTCGACATCCTTAGGCAGTATGGCGTGCCCTTCCAGGTCCTCGAAGGCGATGCCTATCTCGAGTACGAGCCGGCCCTGGCCCACGTCAAGGAAAAGTTCGTCGGCGCGCTGCGCCTGCCGGGCGACGAGACCGGCGACTGCTTCAAGTTCACCACGACGCTTGCGAAGATGGCCGAGAGCGATGGCGCGACGTTTCGCTTCGGCGTGAATATCCTCGGCATCGAGTGCGAGGGCGAGCGCATCTCCGGGGTGCGCACCGACGCCGGCGTCCTCAAGGCGGACAAATACATCCTGGCGCTGGGCAGCTATTCCCCGCAGCTGCTCAAGCCGATCGGCATAGACGTCCCGATCTATCCGGTGAAAGGCTTCTCGATCACGGTGCCGATCGACGATGCCGCCATGGCCCCCGAATCGACCATCATGGACGAGACGCACAAGGTCGCCGTGACGCGCCTGGGCGACCGTATTCGCGTCGGCGGCACAGCCCAGCTCTCCGGCTACGACCTGCATCTCGACCAGCCCCGTCGCAGCACGCTCGAGTTCGTGGTGAGCGACCTGTTCCCCAGGGGTGGCGACGTATCGAAGGCCGAATTCTGGACCGGCCTGCGGCCGATGACACCCGACGGTACGCCGATCATCGGTGAGACGCGCTACCCCGACCTCTACCTCAGCACCGGCCACGGCACGCTGGGCTGGACCATGGCCGCCGGCACCGGTCGGGTCATGGCCGATCTGCTTAGCGGACGAAAGCCCGAAATCAGCATGGACGGCCTCACGGTCGCCCGTTACGGCTGAGTCACATCCCCCGATCCGGATCTATCCAAACCCCCAAGGAGACCCATCAAATGCAGATCATTTCCACCACAGAAGCACCGCAGGCTATCGGCCCCTATTCGCAGGCGATCGTCACCGGCGACCTGGTCTTTACGTCCGGCCAGATCCCGTTGTCTGCCGACGGCCAGAAGGTCGAGGGCGACATTGCGGCACAGACCGAGCAGGTATTCGACAACCTGGAAGCCATCCTCAGCAGTTGCGGCAGCGCACTTGCGCAGATCATCAAGGTCACCGTGTTCATGACCGATCTTGCCGAGTTTGCTGACATGAATGCGATCTTCGCCCGCCGCTTCGGCGAGCACCGCCCGGCACGCTCCACCGTGCAGGTCGTCGCCCTGCCCACCGGGGCACGCGTAGAGATCGAGGCGGTTGCCCACGTCGGCTTCTGATCAGGAACTACAAGAGGAGCATCCAGTGGACCACCATCCTCGGCTGGGCCTATTACGGCGAGAAGTGCTGGGAATACTTCTTCGGCGCCTCGGTCGAGAAGCCGTACCGCGCGTTGTGGACGATCTTCGTCCTGGTCGGCGCGGTGACGCAGCTCGACTTCGTGTGGCTGGTGGCCGACACGCTGAATGCCTTCATGGCCTTCCCCAACCTCGTGTCCCTGCTGCTTCTGTCGCCGATCGTCGCCAAGCTGACGCAGGATTACTTCGCCGGGCGTAATGGTCGGAAAGCAGTGGCCAGGCCGAAGGCCGTGCCTCGCTGAGGCCGCCGTCGGCGTTCAGCTGGTAAGGGAATCGCGCCGTCGGCAGCGAGACCCTTCAAGCGGGGTGCGTGCAAACGCACCCCGTTTGCCATTCGGCGGGCGCTCCCGCGGTAGCCCTGGCCGTCGAGGCCGAAGTGTGCGCGGGAATGCGCGAGATCCCTGCCGCGATCGACGACGAGCGAATCCGATGCGACGCCCTATACTTCAATGTGATTGTGCAGTCCTGCTCCACCCGCTCGCAGATCACGATGACTGAGCTTCTAGAGAACATCGCCTGGCATGCTCTTGCCGGACCGCACGCGAAACACGCCGTCGGCACCGACACGGCGCGTCGGTACGTCGTGGGTTTCCCGCCGATCATTGCGTTCGCGGATAGCGAACGCCCCGACTTCGATGCCCTGAAGCCCTTCTGCGAGCCCGGCGAACGACTCTACTGCGACGGCTGGTCCGGTGCTGCGCCGGCCGAATGGCGGGTCGAGGCAGAAGCCAGCCTGTTGAGAATGACCTGGGAGGGCCCAATGCCTGTTACCGACGAGGCGCCCGAGGCGATCCGGCTCGGCCCGGAACACGTATTGCTGGCACTCGAACTGGCCGGGCTGACCCAGCCGGGTCCGTTCGGGCCGCGAGCCCTCGAACTCGGCGAGTACTTCGGCTGTTTCGATGGGTCGCGCCTGGTGGCGATGGCCGGCGAGCGCATGCAGGCCGGCGCGCTGCGCGAGATCAGCGGCGTGTGCACGCATCCCGATTTCCAGGGACGCGGCTTGGCACGACGACTCGTCCGCAAGCTGATCCGTCGCCAGATGCAGCGCAAGGAGCTCCCCTTCCTCCACGTCATGCGCAGCAACAACGGTGCCCATCGCCTCTACGAGCGAATGGGTTTTCGCATCTACAAGGATTCGGTCGCCCGCCTCGTCTCGCTGCGCTGATCAGCGCCACGACTGCATCAGAGAGTCATGACCCTGCAAATGGCCGACCCAATCGATGGAGAACGCTCATGTCATACGTCGATGGATTTGTTGTCGCAGTGCCCACGATGAACCGGGATGTTTACCGGAAGCATGCACGGGAAGCCGCCGCGATATTCAAGGATTATGGCGCGCTGAAGCTTGTCGAGTGCTGGGGGGACGATGTGCCCGATGGCGAAATCACGTCGTTTCCGATGGCTGTCAAGTGCAAGCCCGATGAAACCGTCGTGTTCTCGTGGATTACCTGGCCGTCTCGTGAGGCGCGAAACGAAGGCATGGAGAAGGCCATGTCCGATCCGCGCATGAAGGCCGCCATGGATCCCATGCCGTTCGACGGCAAGCGCATGATCTACGGTGGCTTCGAGATGATCGTCGACGAATAGCCGGGGCGATCCGCCGCAGGCTCGGCTCGATGGCAATTTGGTCCATCGCGGCAAAGCCCGGCCCATTGCCGCGTTTCGCCCTCCCATGTCGATCGTTCGGCAGAACCGAAATGAACCAAAGGGAACACTGGGAACACGTCTATTCGACCCGGCCGGCCGAGAAGCTGGGTTGGTACGAGCCGCATCTCCGGACTTCCCTTGCCTGGATTGCGTCGCTTGGACTGGCCGAGGACGCTCCGGTCATCGACGTCGGCGGAGGCACATCCGCGCTCGCCGAGGACCTCGTCGCAGCGGGACATCGCGCGATCACCGTCCTCGACATATCCGGCAAGGCCTTGTCGTCGGCCAGGGCCAGACTCGGCGACAAGGCCGGGCTGGTGACCTGGGTGGAGGGGGATATCACTTCGGTTCGTTTGCCGGCGTGCCATTACGACCTATGGCACGACAGGGCCGTCTTCCACTTCCTGACCGCGCCCGAATCGCAGCGCCAATATCGCCAACAGGCTGTGCAGGCAATCAAGCCCGGTGGCCACCTGATCATCGGCGCATTCGCCGAGGAGGCGCC
>JBFGZP010000210.1:0-6126 GCA_041586695.1 Thauera sp. | reverse complement strand
CGTGCCGAACACCTTCGTGTGGTCCGACGTGGTGGAGCGCGCCTGGGCCGCCCAAGGCGTGCGCTGCGTGGTGAGCTGCGGGCGCCGCTACGAGGGCCGTGCCGCAGACGGCGGGCTGATGCCGGCCACGCGCGACATCTTGAACGGTGAGGAGGGCGCGGGCGGCGTGCGCTACGTGGTTCGCGACGCCTATTTCGAGCCCATCCGCGGTCACCGCGCCGAGCAGGTATGGCAGGCGGTGGCCGCGCGCACGACCCTGGCGCGGCCGACCCTGCTCGAGACGCATCGCGAAAGCTTCATCGCCGCCCCCGACGTCGCCGAGCGCGCGCTTGCCGAGCTCGCGCGCGCGCTCGACGGCGTGCGGCAGCGTCACCCCGATGTCCGATTCATCGCCACGGCCGAGCTCGCCGACGCCGTCGGCGTGCCCGGCTGCCCGCTGTTGCTGCAGGGCCGCGCAAGGCGGATCGGCGTGTTCCTGCGCCGGGTGCTTGCGACCCCGTCGATGTCGCGCAGCCTGAAGCTCACCGGGCTGCGCGTCGTGTTGCCCCTTGTCGCGCGCATGCTGTGCCGAGCGTGAAGCCTGCCGCCAGCGACGGCCGCGCCGGATGCTAGCATTCGGGTGCATCCACGGAAACCGCCATGTCCAAGCGCTACCTCGTTCTCACCGAGCTCTTCCTCCCCACCAAGGGCGGCACCGCCGTCTGGTTCGACGAGGTGTATCGCCGCCTCGGCGGCAAGGAGATCCACATCGTCACCGCCGACGTACCCGGCGCGGCGGAGTACGACCGCCACCACCCCAACAGCGTTCATCGCCTCTCGCTGCAGCGCATTCCCTGGCTCAAGCCGGAATCGCTGCTGATGTACGCCAAGTTCTTCTTCACCTCGTTGCGGCTGGCGCTTACTCATCGTTTCGATGCCATCCACGCCGGGCGCGCCTTGCCCGAGGGTCTGGTCGCGTGGCTGGTGGCGCGTCTGACTTTTCGCCCGGTGGTGATCTACGCGCACGGCGAGGAACTCACCGGCTGGGGCCGCGGCAATAAATACAAGGCCATGTGCTTTGCGCTGCGCCACGCCGACACCGTCGTCGCCAACAGCGACTTCACCCGCGACACGCTGACCGCCATGGGCGTCGCCCCCGGACGGATCGAGTTGATCCACCCCGGGGTGGATACCGAGCGTTTTCGCCCCGGCTTGCCGTTTCACGATCTGCGCGACAAGCTGGGGCTGCAGGACCGCGCGCGCATCATCCTGTCGGTCGGCCGCTTGAGCCGGCGCAAGGGGTTCGATACGGTGATCCGCTGTCTGCCCGGCCTGCTGGGTTCAGGCCTGGATGTCCACTATGCGATCATTGGCATTGGCGAGGACGAGGCCTATCTGCGCGAACTTGCGCGGCGGGAGGGGGTTGCCGACCGTGTGCATCAGCTCGGACATGTGCCGATGGAGGATCTGCCGCGCTGGTACAACGCATGCGATGTCTTCGTGCTGGCCAATCGAGAGATCGATGGCGATACGGAGGGCTTCGGGATCGTTTTTCTGGAGGCGGCTGCATGCAGGAAGCCGGCAATTGCCGGCAATGCAGGAGGTACCGGTTCGGCAGTCATCGATGGCGTTACCGGCCTGCGGGTGGACTGCGAATCGGTCCCGGCGCTTGCTGCCGCCTTGCAGGGCGTGCTGGCGATGCCGGCGCATGCAGAGCGCCTTGGCTCGGCGGGTCTCGCACGCGTCGAGCAGTCCCTGAATTGGACGGCCGTGGCGGAAAGAACGAGATCGTTGAGCCCGCTGCGGCTGCAGTGAGCAGTTGGAAGGAGTCGTCATGAAGAAATGGATTCTAGGATTTGTTCTGTCGTGTCCACTTGCTGCCGCGGCGATGTTGCCCCATGCGCCGTCGGATGCGGAGGTGGCGGCATTGCCCCGGTTTTGCGCAATCAAGTTCAAGCGGCCGGGGCCCGATTCCGAGTCGCAGTTCGGCCGCGCCAACTGGACGCACATGCACCACTATTGCCACGGGCTGAAGTTCGTCAATCGCGCGCGGAATTATCCGAAAGACAGAGGCTATTATCTGGACCGGGCAAAGGGGGAATACAGGTATGTGTTCAGGGCGACCCAGCCGGATTTCTGGTTTCGCCCGCAAATGTACATGGAAATGGCGCGCATCCATCTTCAACTCGATGAAAAGCTCGATGCCCAGAAATTGCTTTATGAAGCAATCCGCCTCAATCCGCGATACGAGCCTGCGTACCTCGTCCTGGTGGAGTTGCTTCGGCAGGGTGGTGTGAAAGACGCGGCGCTGACAGTGTCGACCCAGGGTGTGCGGTACTTGCCCGAGTCGCGCGCCCTTCAACAGGCCTACCTTGATAGTGGCGGGGAAATGCCGTTTCCGGCAGGCATCGACGATAAGGCGTCTTCGCCATCTTCGTCGGGGCCCGTCGCCGGGGGGGCTTCGCAGGCCGATGGCGCCATCGGCGCAGACGACCAGGCGGCGGCTACGCATACCGAAGAAGTGCCGTCGAGCGGTTGCCGGTTCTGCCCGCCGGAAGAAATAAGCGAACGCTGGCGTGAATCGTTTCAGACCGGGGAATGATCGGCGGGTAGGGCGACGTCCTTGCTCATCCACTTGCGCAGCTCGGGGAAAAGTCTAGCCACGATATTGCCGTTTTCGCCGGCCACGTCGACGGTGCAGTCAGGGTCGTTCTCCACGTCGTAAAGCGCCAGCCTCATGCCGTGCTCGAGAGGTTGATATACGAGTTTCCAACGTCCGTCCCGGATCATCCTGTCTTTGGATTGGAGCGTCAGGAGACGGAATTCGTCCTTGATCGAAAGCGTTCCAGTCGAATCGTCGGGTACATCGAGTAGCTGGAGAAGGTCCGGGTACGTCAGGTGGCCGTCCGGCAGGCCAGGAATCTTCGTGATCCAGATCCCGGTTTCGTTGAAGGCGCTGAGTCGCAGATCATGCCGGGGATCGACGATTGTGGCCTTGAGCGACACGCCGTCGCAGCGGATCGACGGCGCCTCGAGAAGGTCGAGCACGGTGGGCAGCAGGTCGACAGTTCGGACGACCTGTTCGACCTGCTGCCCGGCAGGTATATGCGGTCCAGCGACAACAAGTGGCACTCGTGCGCTGAAATCACCGAGAGCGGAATTGCCCTGACCCCAGGTGCCATGTTCGAAAAACTCCATGCCGTGATCGCTATACAGCACGACGATCGTGTCCTCGATCAGCTCGCCGGCCTCGAGATGCGCCATCAACTTGCCGACCTCGTCATCGAACTGCGCCACGCAGCCATCGTACAGTGCAAGGATCTGGTCGAGGTCGAACTCTTCGCGTGGCTCGCCTTGGCGACGAATGATTTCGAAAGGATCGGATAGCCGTGCCATCGCGAATTTCGATTCCCCCTTGTAGTCCGGCTTGGCGTACCGGATGTAATAGGGGTTTTCTGAAGCAAAAGGCGGGTGAGTCGTCGAATAGAACAAATTGAGGAAGAATGGCTCGCCGCTTGAAGCGAGGCGAGAAATCATATGCCGGCCACGCCGGCCAAGTTGTGTCGTCTGTGGGACTCCGCCCAGGTAGTAAACCTCCGGCAACATCTGTCGGCCGACGCGGTTGTGCAGAAACAGCGAGAGAAAGAGCCGGATATCCTTCGGCCCCTGGCGGATCAGGTACTTGAGGTTCCACTGGTCTTCCGGCAGATCGAGGATGTCGAAGCCGAAATCGAACTTGCCCAAGTCTGCTCCGCACCAATCCGACACCGCCGCATTGCGGTAGCCGAGTTGTCGCAACACCTTCGGCAGGGTCGCGCACTTGAGTTCCTTGTCCGTGTCGGCGACGAAGTTGTCGCGTACCCCGTGATGGTGCGGCCAGGTACCAGTCAGCATCGAGATCAGGCTCGGCGCAGTACGTGCGCAAGGTACATAACAACTCGTGAAACGCGTTCCGCTGGCCGCCAGGCGGTCGATGTTTGGCGTGAGGGATTCGCCGTTGCGCGCAGCACCGATGCGGTCGGCGCGCAGGGTGTCGCTACCGATCATTATCAGATTCGGTCGACCGGCATGCGGCAAGCGGCGTGGAAGGCCGAGTGGTTCGCGAATGGCGAATCCGATCAGGCTGAGGTACGCCAGTGCAATCAAGACCATTGCGCCCGCATCGGCTCCCCCACCCTGTCGCAGGCGGACAAGCGCGAGACTTCCCACCAGGACGGCAAGGGCCGCAAGCAATCCGTGCGCGATGAGACGCAGGCCCCGAGGAGAAAGCGCGCGCCACAGGCGATGTATGGGTGCGGTCCGGTAGGACCAGGAAGCGATGATCAGCCCAGGGTTATGGTACAGCGCGCGACAGGCCGCATAGACTGTGGCCAACAGCAAAGTGAGAGCAGCCCCTATCGCGGCGGTCCAATCCGGCAGGGCAAGGTCCAGCGCATCGCCCGTAGCAATCCACAAGGCAGCGCCCGGAAAACCGCAGAAGGTTGTAACGACGAAGGTTGCGACCGCAAGGCGGCTGAGCGCGTAGATGACATAGCCGCGGTAGCGTTGAACGATTTCGTCTCGCAGCTTGGGTCCTGTTCGGGTGAAATCGCGTATCGATTTCGCAAGCAGCACGGCGGTGAATATCGCACCCAACGAGGAAGCCGACATCAAGGCGTCGCCGAGCCAGTGCTGACCAATCGCGCCGGCAAGCAGGAATGCCAGCAATCCGAAGCCGAATAGCCCCCAGCTCGCCAGATCTTCAGGCAGCAGTGGCAAGCTCGCTCTTTGCCGGCGACGCCTGGCCTGGTCTCGGATGCCGGAGATCTCGCCAAGTGCCGAAGCCATGCGAACCAGATAGAAGCGTCGCGCCTGCGCCTGCATCGACAAGAGGAGTTGAACGCCGTAGGTCGCGACCTTTCGCCACAAGTACCGAGGCACGGCGTCGTGTGCCGAGCGGACCCTGGTGACCGAGCGCGAACGCTGGAAGCCCTTGCGGGCGACGTAGCTCAGGGCGAGGCGTTCGTTCTCCACGTAGTGGTACTGGACCATGTCGGGGGCGTAGTGCATGCGCGCACCGGCGCGCAAGGCGCGCAGGATCCAGTCGGCGTCTTCGGAGCCGCCCAGATCGTGACCGGTGGGGCCGAGTTCGGTCGCGAACGGGCCTGTGTCGGCGATGGCCGACAGGCGGACAGCAAGATTTCCGCCGCCGGGGATCGGGCCATCGGCGCCGATCTCGAAGGGCTCCTCGCCCTGGTCATAGCGCGGCACCGGAAGCGGGTAGATCCGGTACGGTCCGTCGTCATGCACCCATTGGGGCTCGGTGCCGTCCCAGTCCGGCAGGATGCGGCCGCAGATCAGTCCGGCGTCGGGCCACGATTCGGTGGCGCGTGCGACCTCGACGAGGTAGTCGCCATGTACGCGATGGTCGTCATCCACGAACGCGACTACAGCATCCTCGAGCAGGGGGAGGGCTCGGTTCAGCGCGTGCGACTTGCCTGGCGTCGGCTCCGCGATCCACCGCAAGGGTAGCGCGTTGCCCTCTCTGCCATAGTTATCGAGAAAGCCGTGGGTTTCGTCGGTACAGGCGTTCGCCACGACGAACAGGCGCACCCGCCACCCGGCCGGCTGCTTGGCCGCGTTGAGCGAGTGGATGACCCGGCTCAGCAGGTCTACGCGGTTGTGGGTGCAGATGAGCACCGTGAGCGTGTTCGGAACGGCCGGTGTCGTGTTCAAAGGTCGCGTCCAGTCAGCATGGCCAGCGCCAGGCCGGCAACCAGGCGGCCACGTGCCAGAGGCGCCAGCCCAATCGCCCCCGCCAGGTCGCGCAGCGCCGTGCCGAGTTCGCCGTCACGGTAGGCCCATTTGGCGTAGTCGCACAGTGTGCCGGCATACAGATTGCGCCAGAAGCGTCCGCGCAGCTCGGGCGGCAGCAGGTCGCGGTTCTTCAATGTCATCGCGATTGCCCCGGCGCGCATCCGGGCCCGGTTGCGGCTGACGCTGTCCGGCCGCTTCAACACCACGACCAGCGGCTCGGCGATGCATGCGAAGCGCCCGAGGGCGGCAAGGCGCACCCACAGGTCCGTGTCTTCGGCGCCGAACAGGGTCTCGTCGAAGCCACCGAGGCGTTGCACCAGCTCCCGCCGGGCCAGTACGGACGATGCCCCG
>JBFGZP010000209.1:0-6200 GCA_041586695.1 Thauera sp. | reverse complement strand
GCTGGCCTGGCTGTCCGAGTTCGTCGGCCTGTCGCTCGCCCTCGGCGCCTTCCTCGCCGGCATGCTGATCTCGGAGACCGAGTACCGCTATCAGGTCGAGGAGGACATCAAGCCGTTTCGCGATGTGCTCCTCGGCCTGTTCTTCGTCACCGTCGGCATGCTGCTCGACGTCACCGAAATCCTGCACAACCTGCCGGCGGTGATCGGCATGGTGCTGGCGCTGCTGGTGTTCAAGTTCGCAGTCGTCTTCGCCGCCTCACGTGCCCTGGGCTCGGCGACCGGTACGGCGATGCGATCGGGCCTGTGGCTGTGTGCCGGCGGCGAGTTCGGCTTCGTGCTGTTGTCGCAGGTGCTCGGTCTCGACCTGATGCCGCACGGGCTGGCGCAGGTGACGGTGGCGGCGCTGGTCCTGTCGATGCTGTTTGCGCCGCTGATCGTGCAGGTGAGCGACAAGCTGGTGATGCGCTTCGTCGCCTCGGAATGGCTGCTGCGCTCGATGGAGCTGACCAAGGTAGCGGCGCAGTCGCTCAATACCGAGAAGCACATCATCGTCTGCGGCTACGGCCGCAGCGGCCAGTACATGGCGCGCTTTCTCGAGCAGGAAAACGTCAACTACGTCGCCCTCGATCTCGACCCCGACCGCGTGCGCGAGGCCGGCGCGGCCGGCGATACCGTGGTGTATGGAGATGCCGCCCGGCGCGAGACGCTGATGGCGGCCGGCATCATGCGTGCGAGTGCGCTGGTGATCTCGTTCGCCGCCGTCGACGCGGCCCTGCGGGTGATCCACCACGTTCAGGCCTTGCGCCCGGACCTGCCGGTCGTGGTGCGGGCGACGGACGAGGCCGACATGGAAAGACTCGTCAAGGCCGGCGCGGCCGAAGTCGTGCCGGAAGCCTTCGAGGGCAGCATCATGCTCGCCTCGCACGCGCTCGCCCTAATCGGCGTGCCGCTGAACCGGGTGGTGCGCCGCATCCGCGAGATCCGCAACCAGCGTTACTCGTTGATGCGCGGCTTCTTTCATGGCGCCAGCGATGTCGGCGACGGCATCGAGGCCCACGAGGCGCGCCTGCACTCGGTGACGGTGCCCGCCGGCGCGCCGACGATCGGTCGCGCCCTTGGCGAGCTCATGCTCGACGAGTTCGGTGTTTCCGTGCCGGCGGTGCGCCGTCGCGGCATTCGCGGCCTGCAGCCGGGGGTCGAGACGCGCATCGAGGCGGGCGACGTGGTCGTGCTGCTCGGCCTGCCAGCCGGGCTGGAGGCGGCCGAGCAGCGTCTCTTGAGCGGCAGCTGAGGCCTAAAGGCTGACGCAGACGGTGTGGCTATTGGCGTCGACCAGCGGATTGGCGCTGGCGATCGGCACCAGATTGCCGTCGGTATCGGTGGTTGCCGCGCGCATCGAGCCCGCCGCCGGGTTGCCGTCGTCGATGGCGATGTCGAGCTGACGCACGAGCTTGCCGGTGACGCCATCGGCACACATCACGTAGCTGCCCGCAAGGCCGAGCGGAGCCCCGCTGCCGCCGCGCTGAATACCGAGCCGTCCGCCGGCGGCGTTGCGTGGCAGATAGCCGGGATCGTCCGTGTCGGTCGTGCCGCTGGCGAGATTCGCCAGGCGCACATGCTGCCAGAAGCGGAAGGCCTCGCTCGTGCTGGTGTCGTTCCAGTTGCCGTCGATCGCGCCGTTGCCGTCGCCGTTGGTCGTGCAGTCGCCGGCGTCCGCACACAGGTGGTTGCGCGCGATGCGATCGTCCCCGGGCAGGGCGCGGTACTTGTCCTGGTAGGCATACAGCAGCGTGGGGGTGGTGCGGAAGTCCTGCGCGAGATTCTTCACCTTCGCGCTGTCGATCAACTCCTGGCCCTTCAGCACGCCGCCCAGCAGCAGGCCGATGATCACCAGGACGACGGCGATTTCCACCAGGGTGAATCCGGTTTGTCGGGATGGCATGGTCCTTGTCTCCTCGTCTGACGGTTGAAAAGCGCACGAATCAGAGACGCCCGGCCTGGGCCAGGCGAGCGATCAAAAGGGGGCGGCCGATCCACACCAGCTCGTCGTCGAAGGCCGGGATGGCTTCGCCGGCCTGGTAGAGCGGGGCCGTCGCCGAGTAGCTGGCGTTGTCGCCGTCGGGCTGGCGGTTCGGGCCGGTGGAGAAGACGATCGCCACCGCCTGCGAGTCGGTGACGGTGATGCGGCTGCCGTCGTGGGCGCGGATCTGCAGGTTGGCCGCCGGCGCGGTGGTGGCGGCGATCGTGCCGGCGGCGAAGGCGGGATCGACGCGATAACGCCAGTGCCCGGCCCAGCCCTCGGCGGCGCTGCTGCGCGGATTGCCCCAGGCGTCGGTGGCCGGCATCGCCAGGGTGCGCCACGGCAGCTGGCCTTCGGTCGCGGCGCTGCAAGGCGGCGCGTCCTCGATGCCGTAGGACGGGCTGGCCGGATCGGCCTCGGTGCTGGGGCAGGGCAGACGGCCGTTGATGATGGCGAAACCGGTCAGGGCCTGGACGATGTCGCGCAGGCGTGCCTGGGTGAGTTCACGGTCGCGCGCCTCGATGCGGCTGCCCAGGGGCACGAGCAGGCCGCCGGCGAGGACGGCGAGAATCACCAGCACCACGGCCAGCTCGGCGAGGGTGAAGCCGTGCTGGCCCGCCCGGCGGTCGAGTGGATCGCGGGAGAGGGAACGCGGGCTCAGCCGAGGCATCGGATCACGTCCCGGCTCGCCGGCAGCGCCGGATCGGCCACGGCGAAACGGCGGGCGCCGGCGAAGGCGGGCAGGCCGCTGGCGAGGTTGGCGGCGTTGGCGCCCTCGAAGTACTGCGCCGGGTCGGCGCGTCGCGCGGGGGTGTCGCGCCGCTGGCGTGCGGGCCCGCTGCGGACGCGCTCGCCGCCGAACAGCAGCACCGCGCGGCAGGGCTCGACCGCGGGCGGTTCGTCCAGCGCGGCCATGATGCAGGCCGTGCCGTCGGCGCAGGCGGCGAAGCGGAACTGGTCGCGCCAGTTGTCGTGGGCGTCGGCCGTCTCGCCGCTCAGGCCCAGCGTCGCCGCCTGCGGCAGCGGCCCGGTGAGCAAGGGGCCGGCCGAGCCGTCGGCATGGGTGGCGATGAAGCCGGCGTCGCCGAGCCTGGCGGAGAGGGCGAGGGCGGCGCGGGCGCCGATCTGCTCGATGCGTTGCGCATGGTCTGGCCGCCGCCGCAGGGCGTCGAAGATGTCGTCGATGCCGATCCAGGCCAGCACGTCGTTGCGGTGCTCACCGCCGACGCGGCCCTGGCGGATCGTGATCGTCACGGCCGAGCTGTCGGGGGCTTCGTCGTCGATGAACGCAGCTAGATCGGTCGCCGCCGCGTCGCTGCCGGCGCAGCGTCCGGCGCCGGCCTGCGGACGCCGCTGCGTCGTCAGCGGCGGCCCGGGCGCGAAAATCACGGCGACGGCGAGAGCATCGTCGGCCGCGCTACCCAGCGGCTGGCCGTCGTCGGTGAACAGGGCGAATTGCCCGGGACTGTCCCAGTTCAGCACTTGCGCCTTGGGGTTGTGCTTGACGCTGCCGGCGACGGCGTACCACAGGCATTCACCCCAACCGTCGCGCAGGTCGGCCAGGCCCAGCGTGCGGTAGGGCAGCCGGCCGATGCGGCCGAGGTCGCGGGCGCCGCACGCGGAGATGGTGGTGGAGCCGGAGTTCGCGGCGTCCGGGCAGGGCAGATAGGCGTAGCCCTGGCCCGGGTGGCGCTCGGCGTAGCTGATCGCGTAGCCGAGCAGCGCGGCGCGTGCCTCGGCGAGCGCGGCGAGGCTGCGCGCCTGGGCGCGGGCGCGAATTCGCTCCGACAACTCGCCCTGCGCGAGCAGGCCGGCGGCGCCGAGCAGCGTCGTCAGCACCAGGGCGGCGAGGAGGCCGCTGCCGCGCGGGCGCGAATGCCGCAGACGGTTGGTCGATGCGGGCCTCATCGGCCGGCCTCGGGCGGGACTTGAACCGCGATGCGCGGCCAGCGGGCGTCATCCTCGCCGGACCGCGGCCAGCTGTCGCCCACGCGCAAGTGCGTCGTCGGCGAGTCGTCCGGGATCAGGGTCAGCGCGCGCCCGGGCGGCAGGCGATAGCCCGCGGGCGAAACCTGCGGCTGGCCATCGATCCAGACGATGCTGCGTCCGTCGGGGCGCCGCAGGATCCCGTCCAGGCGCTGCGGGACGGGGGCGACAACGACCGGCTCCGGCGCGGCAGCCGGCAGCGGGTGGTCGCGAAGTCGGGTCAGTGCCGAGCGTTCGGCGGGGCTGAAGAAGACGCGGCCGAAATCCGCCGCACTGGCGGCGGCGGAGAGAAGGCCCAGGATCGCGGCGAGGACTGCTCGCGCGCTCGCAGCTGGCCGCGCTCGCGCGCGTGGGCGGCGGGGCGGACGTCTGCTCATCGTAGGCCCCGCGCCGACACCGGCGCGATCGTGAGCCAGTCGAGCCGGCAGTCCAGGGCCAGGCCGGCGCCCGCGACAGGCACATTCGGTGCTGCGGGCGGCAGCCGGTCGAGCGCGCAGTCGGTGATGTGGACCAGTGCGTCGGGCTGCGCCTGCACGTCGGCGAAGAAAGCCGCCACCTCGCCCTCGTGCAGCAGACGTGCCTTCAGCGCGAGGGTGCTCGCCAGCAGCGGCGAATCCCGGCGGGTGTCGGATCCGGCCGGACGCGGACGAGGCGACAGGAACTGCGCTTCGACGAGCTCGACGCGGTGGCGTCGGGCGATGTCGATGACGCGGCCTTGCCAGTCCTGGGGGCGGGGTGTGCCGACGATGCCGGCGGCGGCCAGCGCCTGGTAGCGCGGCAGGGCGAGCGTGGTGGCGGCATCGAGCTGGCGCATCGTCGTGCGTTGCACCGAACTGCGCGCGAGATCCTTGCTGGCCAGGGCCGCGCGCGACTCCATGTCCTCGACCGCGCGGCCCGACCACGTCAGCAGCGCGATGCCCCCGATGCCCAGCGCCAGGCCGAGCGCGGCGCTTCGCGCCGACGGTGGGAGGCGCCCGCTCATGGACGCCCCCCTGGTCGCAGTTCGAACTGCAGGCGGGTGGCGGGCAGGCCCTGGCGAACGCCGCGCGCGGGTCGCAGCTCGAGCGCGACGCCGGTGCTGCCCGGTGTCGCGTCGGGCGCGGCCCGCCGCCAGCTCAGGCGTTCGAGCTGCAGGGCGGGCAGGGATTCGAGCCGGCTGGCGACGGCGCGCAGGATATCGGCCGGATCGATAGACGCCGCATGATCGTGATCGAGTGCCGCCACGACGTCGATCAAGGTCTGCGGTGGCAGCGGCAGGGCGGCGTGCTTGAGCTCGAGCTGGGCGATCTCGCGGCGTGCGGCGTGAAGCGCGCGCTCGCGTTCGGCGCCTTCCTGCGTGAGCGTATCGACGGTGGCCCAGCGCGTCGCCGCGATCGCGAGGCAGCCGGCGAAGAACGCGCCGCCGACCGCCGGGATCGCAAGCCGCCAGCGCTGCGATGCGACCGATCCGGTGGACTCGCCGGCGGGCCAGCCGATGCGCAGCGGGGCTCGCGCGAGCGCGCGCAGCAGGGTCGGCGTGAGATCGGCTTCCGCGGCCGGGGGGGTCGAAGCCGGCAGGCGCCACAGCCCCGCCGGATCGGCGCAGCGCAGCCCGGCGATTTCCGTGTTCCCGACCGCCGTGTCGCGGGCGAGCACGATCACCGCCAGTTCGGCGCCGGCGGGACGGCCAGCTTGTGCAGCGACGTAGTTGCGGGTGCGCACGACCTCGGTCGGCCAGTCTGCCGTGCCTGCGCCTTCGCGACCGCCCGTCCCGCCGGCGAGACGGGAAAACCGCAGGCGAGCGCAATCGAAGTGGCTCAGGCGGGTGCCGCTGCGGCCGAAGTTCACCAGCAGGAAGCTGCCGCGCTCGCGCAGCGCCGGGGGGGCGAGCCAGCCGAGCAGCGCAGCGGCAGGAATGACCGCTTCGAGCCGGGCCGCCGCGCTGCAGAGGGCGGCGAGCCAGGGCGCGAGCAGGCCAGGGCGCGTCAGGCCGTGCAGCAGCACGCGCTCGAGGTGCGGCGATGCGGGTGCCCTGCCGAGCGAGGAGGCCGTGGCGAGGCTCGGATCCGGGAAATGATGCGCGAGCCTGCGCGCCAGCAGCGCGCGGCGGTCGGCGCCGCGCACGCGCGGGATGTCCTCGATCTCGAAGCCTTCCTCGGCCAGGTCGACGAGCAGGCGGTAGCGCTGGCGCGCCGGCTGGCGCGCGAGCCAGGCG
>JBFGZP010000208.1:0-6217 GCA_041586695.1 Thauera sp. | reverse complement strand
TGCTTGTTGGAAATCGTCCAATCACGCCCATGGCGTCGCGCACCGTGACGCCCGACGCAGCCTTGAGCGCAATCCTGCCGACTCCTCCATCGGTATGCTCGAGCTCACGGTGACCGCGCGATGCCATAGCCGAGGCGCCTGATATGCTTCGGCGCTTTAGGCCAAGGCCATGAGGAACCGATCATGATCGCCGCCCTGACCCTGCTCCTCGTCTTCCAGCTCGTCGGCGAAGTCATCGCCCGCGCTTTCACCCTGCCGATACCCGGGCCGGTGATCGGCATGGCCCTGCTCTTCATCGCCCTGCTCGTCCGTGGCGGTCCGAACGAGCACCTGCGCCGGACCGCGGGAACCCTGCTGCAGCACCTGTCGCTGCTGTTCGTGCCGGCGGGCACCGGCATCGTGCTCTACGGCGATCGTCTCGCCGCGGAATGGCTGCCACTGGTGGTTGCCCTGGCCGGCAGCACCTTGCTGGCGCTGGCGGTGACGGCGCTGGTGCTGCACCTCCTGACGCGCAATCGTCCTGCGGCGGGGGAGACGCCGCGATGACGCCGCAACTCGGTGAAATCTGGGTCTACCTGTCGGCCTCGCCCCTGCTCGGGCTCACGCTCACCCTGCTCGCCTACCAGGCGGCATTCTGGATCTACAGCCGCGTCGGCTTCCACCCGCTGGCCAATCCTGTGCTGCTGGCGGTGGCGATGCTGGCTGCGATCCTGCTCCTTACCGGCACCCCCTACCAGGCGTATTTCGATGGTGCGCAGTTCGTGCACTTCCTGCTCGGCCCGGCCACGGTGGCGCTGGCGATTCCCCTTCACGCGCAGTGGCCGCGGCTCAAGGCGATGGCCGGACCTCTGTGCCTCGCGCTGGTTGCGGGTTCGCTGACGGCCGCGCTGTCGGCCTGGGGCCTGGGAGCGCTGTTTGGCGCCAGTCGCGAGCTGCTGATGTCGCTCGCGCCCAAGAGCGTCACCACCCCGATCGCGATGGCGGTGGCCGAGCGCCTCGGCGGCCTGCCCTCGCTCACCGCGGTGCTGGTGATCAGCACCGGCATCCTCGGCGCCGTGACCGCGCGCACGATCTACCGCTGGCTGCGGATCGACGACGACGCCGTGCGCGGCTTCGCCATCGGGCTGGTCTCGCACGGCATCGGCACCGCACGCGCCTTCCAGGTGAGCGAGCGGGCGGGGGCCTTCGCCGCGCTGGCGATGGGGCTGAACGGACTGCTCACCGCGCTGTCCCTGCCGTGGATACTGCCCTGGGTCGAGCGCCTGCTCGCCGGCTGAGGCCGCCGCGCCGCCCCACTCCCAACCGCCGCCCGACCTCCTACCGAAGGATGCGCCACGTGCTCACTGCCGCTTACCGCTGGATCGACCGCACAATACTCGAACTCGGCCGCGAGATGCGCCTGTCCTACCTGCCGCCGCTGATGGTGTACGCCGCTGCAGGCGTTTCCGGCCTCACCGGCATCGTCGGCACCTTCTTCGTCAAGGACTATCTCGGCCTGTCGGCCGCCTTCCTCGCCGCGCTCGGCTTCTGGGCCGGCATTCCGTGGGCGCTGAAGATGCCGATCGGTCACCTGGTCGACCTGATGTGGCGGCACAAGGCGGGCCTGGTCTACCTGGGCGCCACCCTGATCGCGGCGAGCCTGGCAATCATGATCGGCCTCATCGGCGAGCCGGACCGGATGCGCGCGATCATGCCGATCGAGGCGTGGTTCGTGCTGTCGGTGCTGCTCTCCCCCGTCGGCTACGTCATGCAGGACGCGGTGGCCGACGCGATGACGGTCGAGGCGGTGCCGCGGATCGATGAGCACGGCGAGTCGATTCGTCCCGAAGTCCTGCGCCTGATGCACACGACGATGCAGATGCTCGGCCGGGTGGCGATCATCGGTGGCACGGTGCTGGTCGCCCTCGCCAACGTGGCCCTGTTCCAGGGTTCGGAGGCGCTTCCGGAAGCGGACAAGGTCGCGATCTACCTGCACATCTACGAACTCGCGCTGATCATCCCCCTGCTGTCGGTGAGCGGTGTGCTGTTCGCCGGAATCCTGAAGCGACGCGAGGCGCGCCGCCTGCGCGCGCTCGGCCGCAGCGAGGACGATGTCGCGCGCCTGGTGCATGAACCCGAAGAGAAGACGGCGCCCAACTGGTGGATCCTGGGCGGCAGCGCAGTGTTCGTCGCCATCACGCTTACCGTCGGCCTGTCCGGCATTCCCTACGGGCAGGAGATCATCTTCGCCGGGTCGTTTTCCATCATCGGCTTCATGATCACGCGCCTGCTGCGCGAGCTTTCGCCCGAGGCCGCGCGCACCCTGCTCGGCACCGTGATCATCATCTTCGTCTTCCGCGCCATGCCCGGCCCGGGAGCAGGTGCGAGCTGGTGGATGATCGACGACCTCGGCTTCGACCAGTCCTTCCTGTCGCGGCTCGACCTCATCACCAGCACCCTGACCCTGGCCGGCCTGTTCCTGTTCCGCCGCTTCATGGCGGAGAAGTCGATTGCACAGATCGTCGTCTTCCTGACCCTTGCCGCGACCGTGCTGACACTCCCGATCATCGGCATGTTCCATGGCCTGCACGAATGGACCGCGGCGATGACCGGGGGGATCGTCGACGCCCGCTTCATCGCCATCGCCAATACCGCGCTCGAGTCGCCGCTCGGCCAGGTGTCGATGGTGCCGATGCTGGCCTGGATCGCCAACTCCGCGCCGCCCCACCTCAAGGCCACCTTCTTCGCAGTCATGGCCTCTTTCACCAACCTGGCGCTGTCGGCCTCGCAACTCGGCACCAAGTACCTGAACGAGATCTATTCCGTGACCCGCGAGGTGAAGGATGCGGTGACCGGCGCGGTGACGGTGCCCGCCGACTACAGCGAACTCGGGCTCCTGCTCGTCACCGTCACCGCGATCGGCCTGCTGCTGCCTTTGGGTGCGATCGGGTTCGCGCGCCTGGCCGGCCTGCGCAGCGCCTAGCGCGTCTGGCCAGCCGGGTGGGCCAGCGGATGGATTGCCTTCGGCGTCGGCCTGGCGGACACTTGAGGCCATCCAATACCCGGGAGGCCCGCGATGACACCCAGCTCGGTCAACGACATCCGCAACCTCGCCCTGTTCGGGCACGCGGCCAGCGGCAAGACGACACTGGTCGAGGCACTGCTTGCAGCCGCGGGCGAGATCGGCGCCGCCGGCAGCGTCGAGCGCGGTGACACCGTCGCCGACTTCGACCCGCAGGAAAAGTCGATGGGGCACTCGCTACATGCCTCGCTGGTGCATCTGGAGAGCGCGGGGCACTGGATCAACCTGGTCGACACCCCGGGCTTGCCCGACCTCGCGGGGCGCGCGCTGGTGGCGCTGCCGGCGGTCGAAACCGCCGCGATCGTGATCAGCGCCGCCGCCGGAATCGAGAGCGGCACGCGGCGCATGATGGCGGCGGCGGCGGGCAAGTGCCGCATGATCGTGGTGAACAAGATCGATTCGGCCAATACTGACTTCGCCGCCCTGATGGAAGCCATCGTCACCGAATTCGGTCGCGAATGCCTGCCGATCAACCTCCCCGCAACCGACGGCAGCCGCGTCATCGACTGCTTCTTCACCCCCGAGCTCGACGCCGAGACGGCGTTTTCCAGCGTCGGTGCAGCACACGACGCCATCGTCGACCAGATCGTCGAGCTCGACGAGGCGCTGATGGCGAAGTATCTCGAGCAGGGCGAGTCGCTCGACCCCGAGCAACTGCACGATCCCTTCGAGCAGGCCTTGCGCGAAGGCCACCTCGTCCCGGTGTGTTTCGTCTCCGCCCGCGATGGCGCCGGCGTGCGCGAACTGCTGGAGATTCTCGGCCGGCTCGCGCCCGACCCGACCGAGGGCAACCCGCCCGCCTTCCTCAAGGGCGAGGGAGCGGCGGCGAAACCGGTCACGGTAAGCGCCGCCGCCGATCGCCACGTGGTGGCCCACGTGTTCCAGATCGCGAACGATCCCTATCGTGGCAAGCTCGGCCTGTTCCGCATTCACCAGGGTCGCGTCACCCCCAGCTCGCAGCTCTACATCGGCGACGGCCGCAAGCCCTTCAAGGTGGCACATCTGCTCCGGATGCAGGGCAAGACCGCCGTCGAGGCGCCGGTGGGCGTGCCGGGCGACCTGTGCGCCGTCGCCCGCGTCGACGAGGTTCAGCGCGACGCCGTGCTGCACGACTCGCACGACGAGGATTACTTCCACCTCGCGCCGACGCCCTACCCGCAGCCCGTGTATGGCCTGGCGCTGATCGCGCGCAAACCGGCGGACGAACAGAAGCTGTCCGAGGCGCTCGCGCGGCTGACCGACGAGGATCCCTGCCTGGAGGTGAGTTTCGACCATCGCAACCGGCGCACGGTGGTGCGCGGCCTCGGCGAGCAACACATCAAGATCGTGCTCGAGGAACTCGCCGCGCGCTGGAACCTGCAGCTCGACACCGCTGCGCCGAGCATTCCCTATCGCGAGACCATCTCGATCACCGCCGAGGCGCGCTACAGGCACAAGAAACAGAGCGGTGGCGCGGGCCAGTTCGGCGAAGTCGCGCTGCGGGTCGAGCCGCTGGCGACCGGTGCCGGGCTCCAGCTTGCCGACGAGGTCAAGGGCGGCGCCATCCCGACCAACTTCATGCCGGCGGTTGAGAAAGGCGTGCGCCAGGCCCTGGCCGAGGGCGCCTTCGCCGGCTTCCCGATCCACGATCTGCGGGTGGTGGTGACCGACGGCAAGCATCACGCGGTCGACTCCAACGAGGTGTCCTTCAGCACGGCCGCGCGCCATGCACTGGTCGAGGCCGTGCTGGCGGCCAAACCGCGGGTGCTCGAGCCCCTGCTTGACGTGCGGGTAAAGGTGGCTGACCACCTGTTCGGCGAGGTCAGTGCCGAGCTGGCCGGCCGGCGCGGCCGTCTCACCGACACCGACAGCCCGGCCGCGGGCTGGACGCTGATCTCGGCGCGTGTGCCGATGGCTGAACTGGACGGATTCGAGAGCCGCCTCAAGGCGATCTGTGCCGGCGAGAGCGAATTCGTCATCGAGGCCGGCGGCTACGAGCCGGCACCGGCCGAAGTGCAAAGCCAGCTCGCGCGCGCACACGCCAGCCCGGCAAACGGCAATGGCGGGCACTGAGCTGCGAAAAACGCAGCTGCACCGGCCGTGCGAACCGCGACGGCACGAGGGCGCGAGGCGCGGAGGATGAAACTCACCGATCGGCATCGGGCCTACTGGCGCCGCAACCTGTGGCTGACGCTGTCGCTGCTGACGATCTGGGCCGGGGTGACCTTCGTGGCCGGCTACTTCGCCGTCGAGCTCAACGGGTTCAGCTTTCTGGGCTTCCCGCTCGGCTTCTATGTCTTCGCCCAGGGTACGCTGATCGCCTACCTCGCGATCATCGCCATCTACGTGATCGCGATGAAGCGGCTCGACCGCCGCTACGGAGTCAGCGAAAGGCGCTGAGCCATCCGGGCGCGAGCCTGCTCGGGCCGAGGGCCGCTATTTGTTCGGCTTCTCGGCAGACGGCGCAACGCCCGCCTTCTTCTTGCCGACGATCGGGTGCGCATGCCGGCTGAGGACGAAATCGGCGATGAACTTGCACCACAGCGTACTGCCCGCGATCGCGCTCCACACCTCGTAGCTCAGGGTGGCCGTCACCACGCCGAAGATCACGAACAGGATGATTGCGCCGGCAATCAGGTTGATCGCCGCGGTATAGGGGGCGAACTTCTCGACGTTTTCCGGCGACTCGCCGCGCTTGAGCGCAACTTCGGAGAAATCCTGGCGAAAGACGATGCGCCAGGCGCGCCTGAGCCAGAAGAACGCAATCGGGAAAAGGGCGAGGAAAAGCAGCCAGGTCATGGCAACGCTGACATCGAAAACCATAGGGCACTCCGGAACGCGTGGGGGTGGCGGGCGCACTGCCACCGTGCCACAGAATAAAAAACCCCGCCACTGAAACTGGCGGGGTTTTCAGCTGCCGCCGCCAACCCGGCAAGCCGGGCGGCGGCGCAAGCTGAGACTACTGCAAGACTTCGCTTAGTGCGCGCCGTCGACCGCTTTCGAACCACGCGGGATGCGAACGGCCTCGACCATGTGCTGGATATGCTCCGGCGGCTCCTTGGTCACCTTATCCACTGCGAAGGCCACGGCAAAGTTCACCAGGGCGCCGATCGCACCGAAGGCTTCCGGCGTGATGCCGAAGAAGCTGTTGGGCCCACCGATCATATCGGTGAAGTC
>JBFGZP010000207.1:0-6243 GCA_041586695.1 Thauera sp. | reverse complement strand
CTATTGGGAAGGGGCGGTGCGGGTGTTCGAGATGGGCGCAGGGCCGGATCCCGGCCCCGAAGTCGGCCGGGGCTATCTCGAGATGACGGGCTACGCCGAGCGCCTGCGCATGTAGGGCAGGCGCTCGGAGGGCGACGGCTTGTTCAGGCTGCGAGCGGGTAGGGTTGGGCGATCACCCGACCCTGGGCGTAGTCGAAGCCATAGTCGCGCAGCGCCTCGCACAGCATCGCGTCCTCGACCTCCGTTGCCACCGTGCCGATCGACAGGGCATTCGCCGTGCCACACAGCGCCTGGGCCAGATTGCAACCCGCCTCCAGGCCGTAGCTGTCGACGAGTTGCTTGAGGCTGATCTTGGCGAAATCCGGCTTCAGTGTCTGCAGCAGGCCGACCGTGGTGCCGTCGAGCCGTTCGAGCGCGACCCTGCAGCCGAGGCCATGCGCAGCGCGGACGAAGCCCTCGCATTCGTCGGGCATCTGCGCCGCGAGTGTGGCCGGAAACTCGAGGACCACGTCCTGCGCCGGAATGGCGTTGAGCCGCATGAGGGATTCGAGCCGCTTCAGGTAGGCGCCGCCGACAAGCAGGGTGCTGCGGCCGAGGTTGAGACTGAAGCGCAGGGCAGGATCCGGATTCTCGAGCGCGTGTCGGGCCGCTGCTTCGCACGCCTGCTGGGCAACCCACTCGTCCAGTTGCAGGCTCATGTCGGCCGCATCGAGCCGGGCGAGCAGTGCATTCAGCGCGCCAGCCGGGTCGGCAGCGGCACCGACGCGCAGCAGGATCTCGACCCAGTGGCCCGGATCCGGAGGCGCCAGCGCCACCATGGGCTGCGCGTAGAGCGTGAGTTGTGCAAATGGAATTCGCGTTCCGTACGCATCGTTCGCCGCCGCCTCGTTGCTGCGATTTCCATCGCCGGCCCGACCGGAGGTATGGGTGACGACACGATTTCGGCCGCCCTTCTTCGCCCCATAGCAGGCGAGATCCGCGGCGACTAGCACGTCCGCGGCGCTCTCGAGCTCACCGTCGATGCGCACCAGACCGATGCTGGCGCCAATCGCAAAGCGGCGATTGTCCCAGCTGAAGCGGAAGGTCGAGATCGCCTCCCGCAGGCCGTCCGCAAGCCGATGCGCCTCTTCCACCGCAACGCTGCGCAGGATGAGGGCGAACTCGTCGCCGCCGATGCGGCAGATCATGTCCTCGGCGCGGACACGCTGTCGGAGCAGGCGTGAAATGCGCCGCAGCAACTCGTCCCCGGCGGCGTGCCCGCAGGTGTCATTGACGATCTTGAAGCGGTCGAGGTCGATGAAGCACAACACGCCGTGATCGCCCGCCCGGCGCGATCCGGCGACGACCTCCTCGAGTGCCTGCTCGAACGCCCGCCGATTGGGCAGCCCGGTCAGCGGGTCGTGAAGCGCCTGGTGTGCGAGCTGTCGGGTGGCTTCGTCGACCCGGGCCTGCAGGGTCTGGTGGGCCTCGGCGATCGATTCCGCCATCTGGTTGAAGCCGGTCTCGAGCGCGCGCAGTTCGTCGGTGGAAGCACTGTCGGGTACCGATACGTCGAGCTCACCGGCAGCCATACGCCGCACCGCCGCCGCCAGACGCATCAGCGGCCGGCTCACCGAGCGCGCTAGCCGCAGTGCGAGAACGGCGGTGAGGAGCAGGCCGACAAGCACGACTCCCAGCGTGGAAAGGATGATGTCGTGCTTGCGTGCGGCAAGCGCGCGGGTATCGAGTTCGACATAGATCCAGCCGACGATGGGGTGCGACTCCAGCGCGGCTCCAGCCTTGGTCACCAGAACGTCGTGGATTTCCACTGGAGTGGAGCGCACCGGCGCTGCGATGGCCATGCGCGAAGGGTCGCTGGCGAACACGCCCACCTCGGCGACCTCGCGCAGGCTGACCCTGTCCGACAAGGTGAGATGACCGCTGACCGCGACGCGGTTGCCGTCGCGCGCATGCACCGCGACGGCCGCGACGTCGCGCTGCGCCAGCACCGCCTGCAACAGCGGCGATAGATTCGAATGGTTGCCGGAGATCACGCCATACTCGGCCGCCGGCGCGAGAAAGCTCGCAATGGCGAGGCCGCGTTCGCGCACCGCATCATCGAGTGCCTGAGTGGTGCGGATGAGATACATTGCGCCGATCAGCAGTGCGATGACGGCCGCCGGGATCATGGCCATGAGAAGCAGCCGATGACTGAGTGACAGGCGCAGGTCCCGACTCACACCAAGCGATCCGGCACGGGCAGGGCGAACGAGACGAGACTGGCCAATGCGTGGCCTGCGTATCCGCCTGGACGACATTGAAGCGCTGCTTCCAAGCGATATCCCGTGTCGATGTGTTCGCGTGAAGAGGTTGGCATGCCCCAATGGGGTGGTCAACTATACTGCGAGCATGTCGGACAGGCGGTTCCGGGTGTGGGGTGAAAGGTGTGCGCCGGGGCCGATTCTCTGCGGACGAACGCAGCGGGGCATCGCCGATGCCATAATTGCGGCTGTCCGACCAATTGGGGCGTTTCCTTGATTCTCGTAACCGGCGGCGCCGGCTTCATCGGCGCAAACTTCATCCTCGACTGGCTTACCCGCAACGGCGAGGGCGTGGTCAATCTCGATGCCCTGACCTACGCGGGCAACCTGCAGACGCTGGAGAGCGTGAGCGGCGACGCACGCCACTGCTTCGTCAGGGGCGATATCTGCGATCGCGAACTGATCGATCGGCTGCTGGCGACCCATCGTCCGCGTGCAATCGTCCATTTTGCAGCCGAGAGCCATGTCGATCGCTCGATTCACGGGCCGGGCGCGTTCGTGCGCACCAATGTCGAGGGGACCTTCTCTCTGCTCGAGGCTACGCGGCAGTTCTGGGGCGGGCTCGATGACGCCGACAAGGCGAGTTTCCGATTTCTGCATGTCAGCACCGACGAGGTCTACGGCTCGCTCGGGCCACAGGATCCGCCGTTTGCCGAGACCAAGTCCTACGAGCCCAACAGTCCGTACTCGGCCAGCAAGGCCGCGAGCGACCACCTCGTGCGGGCGTGGCATCACACCTATGGCCTGCCGGTGCTCACCACCAACTGCTCGAACAACTACGGGCCGTTCCAGTTTCCCGAGAAGCTGATTCCGCTGATGATCGTCAATGCGCTCGCGGGCAAGCCGCTGCCGATTTACGGCGACGGCCTGAACGTGCGCGACTGGCTCTACGTCAGCGACCACTGTGCGGCGATCCGCGAGGTCCTGGCGCGCGGCCGGCCCGGAGAGACCTACAACATCGGCGGCTGGAACGAGAAGGCCAACATCGACATCGTCCGCGCCGTCTGTGCCCTGCTCGACGAGTTCAGCCCCGCCGGGGCGGGCAGTTACAGCCGGCTGATCACGCACGTCAAGGACCGCCCGGGGCATGACCGGCGCTACGCGATCGACGCACGCAAGATCGAGCGCGAGCTCGGCTGGCGCCCGGCCGAAACCTTCGACACCGGCATCCGCAAGACCGTCCGTTGGTATCTGGACAACCCGGGCTGGGTCGCCAACGTTCAGAGCGGCGCCTACCGCGACTGGGTAGCGCGCAACTACGCCGGGCGCGAGGGCGACCGATGAGGATCCTGCTGCTCGGCAAGAACGGGCAGGTCGGTTGGGAGCTTCAGCGCGCGCTGGCCCCGCTGGGCGAGCTCATCGCGCTCGACCGCCAGGGCGAGGGCATCGACTGCGGCGACCTCGGCCGCCAGGTCGATCTGGCGGAGACGGTGCGCCGGCTGGCGCCCGACGTCATCGTCAATGCCGCCGCGTACACCGCGGTGGACCGGGCCGAGAGCGATGCGGCGCTGGCGCATGCGATCAACGCCGAAGCGGTTGGCATGCTCGCGCAAGAGGCGGAGGCGCTGGGCGCGTGGCTGCTGCATTACTCCACCGACTATGTATTCGACGGCAGTGGCAGCCGCGCCTGGCGCGAGGACGACACGACTGCGCCGCTGTCCGTCTATGGTCGCAGCAAGCTCGCGGGCGAGAAGGCGATCCGCGCCAGCGGCTGCCAGCACCTGATCTTCCGCACCTCCTGGGTCTATGCCGCGCGCGGCGGCAACTTCGCCCGCACCATGCTTCGGCTTGCCGCCGAACGCGAACGCCTTGTCGTCATCGATGACCAGCAAGGCGCGCCCACCGGCGCCGAACTGATCGCCGACCTCAGCGCCCATGCGCTGCGTGCGGCCGTCGGCGACCCCGCGCTGGCCGGCACCTACCATCTCGCGGCCGCGGGCGAGACGAGCTGGCATGGCTATGCCCGCTTCGTCGTCGCCGAGGCGCGTGCCCTGGGCGTGGCGCTGAGGGTCGAGGAAATCGCCCCGATCGCGACGTCCGAATACCCGACCCCCGCGATCCGCCCGCTGAATTCGCGCCTCGATTGTGAGCGGCTGCGGTCGAGCTTCGGCCTGGCGCTGCCCGACTGGCGTGTGGGCGTTGCGCGCATGCTGCGCGAAATCCTTACCTGAGCGAGTCCCCCGATGCAGGCTGTTGCCAGTGCAATCCCCGACGTGCTGATCCTCGAACCAAAGGTGTTCGGTGATGCGCGCGGCTTCTTCCTCGAGAGCTTCAACGCGAGGGTTTTCCGCGAACTCACCGGGCTCGACGTCGACTTCGTCCAGGACAACCATTCGCGCTCGGCCGCCGGCGTGCTGCGTGGGCTGCACTACCAGCTCGAGCAACCGCAGGGCAAGCTCGTGCGCGTGGTGCGGGGCAGAGTGTTCGACGTGGCGGTCGATCTGCGCCGCCAGTCGCCGAGCTTCGGCCGCTGGGACGGGGTCGAGCTGAGCGAAGACAACCATCGCCAGTTGTGGATTCCACCGGGTTTCGGCCACGGCTTCCTGGTTCTGAGCGAGACGGCCGACTTCCTCTACAAGACGACGGACTACTACGCGCCGCAGCACGAGCGCTGCATCCGCTGGGACGACGCGGAAATCGGCATCGAATGGCCGCTGACGGGCGAGCCCCTGCTGTCCGCCAAGGACAGGGAAGGGCGCTCGCTCGCGGAAGCGGACGTTTTCGACTGAAGGCGCAGCGCTTCGACTGCAGCAAACACCAATGAACAGGCGATATTGACCGATATGACCATCAAGAGCGTCATCCTATCCGGCGGCTCCGGTACGCGACTATGGCCCGCCTCGCGCGAGAGCTATCCCAAGCAGTTGCTGCCGCTCACCGGCGAACTGTCGCTGCTGCAGGAAACCGCGGCGCGCCTGAAGGGGTTTGGCGGTGGCGCGGTCGACCCGAGGCCACTGGTGGTGACCAACGAAGAATATCGTTTCGTCATCGCCGAGCAGTTGCGCCAGATCGGTGTCAAGTCGCCGCAGATCGTGCTCGAGCCGGTTGGCCGCAACACGGCGCCGGCGCTCACGCTGGCCGCACTTGTCGCCGCGGCGGAGGGCGACGCGGTGATGCTGGTGATGCCCGCGGACCATGTCATACCCGACCTCGCTGCATTCCAGCAGGCGATTTCCGAGGGCGCCCGCCATGCGTCGACCGGCGCCATGGTGAGCTTCGGCATCGTGCCGGACCGTGCCGAAACCGGATATGGCTACATCCGCGCCGGCAGTTCGCCGGAGGGCGCGGAGTCCGGGCGCGTGCTGGCGGAATTCGTCGAAAAGCCGGACCTGGCGACCGCCGAAGCCTATGTCGCCAGCGGCGAATACTTCTGGAACAGCGGCATCTTCATGATGAAAGCCTCGGTCTGGCTGCGCGCCATCGAGCGCTTCAACCCCGACATGGCGGCGGCTTGCGCCGGCGCCTTTGCCGGACGTACGGCCGACGCCGATTTCCTGCGCCTCGACAACGCCGCCTTCGAGGCGAGCCCGAGCGACTCGATCGACTACGCGGTGATGGAAAGACTCCCCTCCGCGCCGGAACTGGGGCAGGGCATCGTCGTGCCGATGGCGGCCGGGTGGTCGGACGTGGGCGCGTGGGATGCCCTCTGGGCGGTTTCGGCCAAGGACGGCAACGGCAACGTCGCGCGCGGCGAGGTGATGTTCGAGTCCAGCCACAACACCCTGGTGCACGCCAGCGACCGTCTCGTGGCGGCGATCGGCTGCGAAGACATGGTGGTGGTCGAAACCGCCGATGCGGTGATGGTGGCGCACAAGCGCCACACGCAGGATGTGAAGAAGATCGTCGCGCGTCTGAAGACCGACGGCCGCAGCCTGGCGCAGACCCACCGCAAGGTGTACCGGCCCTGGGGCTGGTACGACTCGATCGACGCCGGCGCGCGTTT
>JBFGZP010000206.1:0-6256 GCA_041586695.1 Thauera sp. | reverse complement strand
CCAGATCGGCACCAGGCGCCCATCCTCGACCCGGAGGCTGTAGAGCACTGTCGAGGTCGCCGACAACAGCCTCGCGAGGCGCGTCGTGATGACCTGCAGCTCGGCGCGTTCGCGCGCGAGCAAAGCCTGGCGCTGCGCCTTCTCGAGGGTTGCCGCCAGCTCGAAGAGATAGCCTTCATGCCGGGTAAGGTAGTCGTCCACGCCGAGATCGATGGCCTGCGCCGCAAGTTGCTCGCCGCCCTGCCAGACCACCAGCACGATCGGCAGCTCCAGCCGGCGCTCCTGCCGCAGAATTCGCGCCAGCTCGAGGCCATCCAGGCCCGAAAGGTGGTAATCCAGCAACAGGACATCACAGGGCGAGCGCGCGTCTTCGGCCGACTCGGGCAGTCGTGCCAGAACCTCGCCGGCCGAGGCGACGACCTCGACCTCGATGTGCGGCGCATAGCGGGCGAGATGGCGCCGCATCAGGTCCGCGTCGGAGGGGTCGTGCTCGGCATACAGCACGCGCAGCCGCAGCTCCCTGCGCTGCATTTGCGTGCGATGCCGTGCCAGCGCGTCGGCGAGCATGTGCGGCAGCCGACGCAGGTAGTTCTCGCGCTTGGTGAGGTAGTCGTCCGCCCCCGCCTTGAGGGCGACAGCCGCCGCATCCTGGTCGCCCGAACCGGTCAGCACCACCACGGCAACCGGATCCGCGCGCGCGCGCAGCTCGGCGACCAGTTCGAGGCCGCTGCCGTCGGGCAGATTCAGGTCGGTGAGGACGATGTCCGGCACCGCTCCAGCCGCCAGCGCGCCGCGCGCTTCGGCCAGCGTCGCGACGATGTCGAGCTCGATCCCGGGCGCATTGGTGGAGAGCGCACGCCGGGTGAGGTCGGCGTCGACGGCGCTGTCCTCGACATAGAGCACCCGCATGGCGTTTCCGGGCACCATCAGGCCAGGTACCGCCGACCGCGATGGGACGAGGGAGCGTTCATGCCGCGGGCGCCTTGCGGTTGAACACGCACCAGTACACCTCGATCTGCTCGGCCACGTCGACGAACTTGGAGAAGTCGACGGGCTTCACGATGTAGGAGTTCACCCCCAGATCGTAGGCGGTGCGCAGGTCGCTGTCTTCGGCTGATGATGTGAGCATCACGACTGGAATGCGGCGGAAACGCTCGTGGGCCTTGAGCTGACGCAGCACTTCCAGACCATTGACCCGCGGCAGCTTGACGTCGAGCAGGATGACCACCGGCAGCGCTTCGCCGGCGTCCCAGCGGGCCATGAACGCGAGCGCCTCTTCGCCGTCGCGGGCGATCTCGACCGGATTGGCGAGGCGCTTGCGCGCGAAGGCGCGCAGCGTCAGGTCGAGATCGACCGGGTTGTCCTCGACCAGCAGAATCGGGGGGGATTCGAGCGTGTGCTTCACTTGCGCAGTTCCAGGAAGAAACAGGCACCCTGGCCGGGCGAGCTCTCGGCCCACACCCGCCCGCCCATGCGCTGCATGGCCTTGCGCACCAGCGCCAGGCCGACACCGGTGCCGGGGTAATCCTCCGCCCGGTGCAGACGCTGGAACATCTCGAACACGCGATGGTGGTATTTCATGTCGAAGCCGACTCCATTATCGCGCACCCAGAAAAGCACCTTGTCCGCCTCCTCGCGCGCACCGATGTCGATGCGCGGTGGTTTCGAATTACGACTGAACTTGAGCGCATTTTCAAGCAGGTTGCGCACCACCAGGGCGAGGCCGTCGCGGTCTGCCTGCACTGACAGCGCCGGTACGGAATTGTGCACCACCATGCCGGCTGCGGCGATCTCGCGTGCGCGGCCGGCCAGCAGGTTGTCGACCAGGCCCGCGAGTTCCACCGCACGCGACTCGAGCACCTGTCGCTCCATCCGGGAGTAGGCAAGCAGGTCCTCGATGAGCACATGCATCTGCGCCACACCCCGACGCACGTTGGCGATCAGCGTGCGTCCTTCGTCGTCGAGCGCACTGCCGTAGTCGTCGAGCAGGATCTGGCTGTAACCGTCGATGCCGCGCAAGGGCGCCTTGAGGTCATGCGACACCGAATAGGAGAAGCTCTCCAGTTCCTCGTTGAGCACCTGCAGTTGCGCGGTGCGCTCGGCCACCCTGGCTTCGAGCCCGGCGTTGATGCGGCGCAGCGCGTCCTCGCTCGCCTGCAGCGCGTCCTCGGTCTGCTTCTGCGGCGAGATGTCGAGCAGCACGCCGCTGATGGTCGTCACCCGGCCGTCCCCGCCGCGCGCGAGCCAGGTGCGGTCATCGACCCAGATCCAGCGGCCGTCGGCGGTGCGCAGGCGGTATTCCTGGCGATACTCGTCCGGCCCGTCGACGAGATAGGCCGCGACTTCGGCAACGATGCGCGCCTTGTCCTCGGGATGGATCAGGGAGGCGAAGTCGAGTTCGCCACTGAGCAGCTCGCGCCGGTCGTAGCCCCATTGGCCGACGCTCTCGCTGACGAAGTTCATCGGCCAGCCGGGCGAATTCTCCCATTCCATCGCAATCACGGGCGAACGCGCCAGGATGGTCGATAGCTGCTGCAGGTTGGTCTGTCTGTCCTGCAGTTGCGCCGCCATCTGGTCTATCGCTGCGGCAAGCTGCGCCAGTTCGTCACGCCCCTCGAGCGCGATGCGCGTATCCAGGCGGCCATTGCCGATCGCACGCAGGGCTTCGGTCATCCGGCCCATGCGGCGGAACCACAAGCGATGGAGCGCAGCCGCAAGCAGCGCGGCGAAGGCGATGATCACCCCGCCCTCGATCCATAGCTCACCGCGGCTGGCATACAGGCGCTCGACCAGCGGTCGCTCGAGGTCGATCGACAGCAAGAGGCGCAACTCGGACCCGACGGCCGCATGCCCGACCATGAATTCCGCGCCCTCCGGGCGAAGGAACTGCACCTTGCGCGCGTCGCGCGAAGCGGCGTCGAGCAGGGCAGCACGCAGGGCAGCCGGCTCCGGCTCCAGCACCGCGGCAAACGGCTTGCCGAGCTCGGCGCGCCGCAGTGAAGCGATGACGCGTCCGTCGCGGTCGGTCAGCCACGCATGGCTCACCTCCGTCAGCAGCCCGAGCCCGGCCACGATGCGCCGGACCTGGAGGCGGTTTCCCAGTGCATGCTGCACTTCGATGCGCTGCTGCTCGAGGTTCAGGCGCTCGCCCATGCTCCGGCGCATGTCGCTCTCGACCGCGCCGTCGTAGCTGTGCATCTGTGCCAGGGCGGAGATCAGGGCGGCCACCGCGGCCCAGACGACGAGGCTCAGCGGCAACAGATGGCGCAGGGGCACGCGGGCCAGCAAGGGCACGATCATGGCCGGCCCGCCAGCAATCGCTGCGCGTCCTGCGCCGGCGCAGCCTCGATCAGAAACTTCCAGTCCGGCCGCAGGCGGATCAGCTTGCGTTCGAGCAGGGTCTCGACCAGGGCCTTGTGCACGCCATCTGCTTCCGACGGCGCCGCGCCCGGCTGCAAGGTCTCGATGTCGCCGAGCCCCTTCAGCGTCAGCCCCTCGAATGCCGCGAGGTACTCGGCAATGCTGAGTCCGGCCCCCGGCGCGAGCAGGGCTGCAGCACCGGCGGGGTCTTCCTCCAGCGCGCGACGACCGCGCTCCCAGCTTGCGAGCAGTTCGATGACGTCGTCCCCGCGCTCCGTGAGCACGCTCGCGCGGACGGCGAGCACGTCGATGATCTCGTCGGGCATCTGCCGACTGTCGAAGATCACATGGCCGCCGCCGGCGATCAGGCGGCTGCGCATCGGCTCGAAGGTGACCACCGCCTCGGCGAGCCCGCTGTCGAGGATGTTCTCGTGCTGTGCGGCCTCCACCGTGACGACCTCGACCTGGTCGAAGCGCAGGCCGCCGGCGGCGAGCAGGCGACTGAGCATCAAGGCGCCCACCGCCGAGGACTCGACCGCGATCCGCCGGCCCACCAGGTCGGCGGGGGAGTGAATCGCCGCGCTCGCCACCACTGCGTCGGCACCATGCGAGGTGTCGAGCACGGCAACGATCTTGAGCATCACGCCCTCGTCGGCCAGCCGCAGCGTTTCCCCCAGCGTGAGCGCCGCGGCCTCGAGCACACCATTGCGCAGACTGCGTATGCTTTCGTTGTTCGACCCGAGTTCGACCACCCGCACGCGGGCCGGGTCGAGCAGGCCTTGCTCGCGGGCGAGGACGAAGGGGTCGTATCCGACCCAGGGGTTCACGCCTACCCGCATCGGCGCCGGCGGCGGCGGGCTGCATGCCGTCAGGGCGCCGGCGAGCAGGCACACAAAGAGGATTAGCCAGCGCGCCATCGATTCATGCCTCATTCCTGCAACACCGATCGGACCGCCCCTCCGGACCGCCCGGCGATTTCGGCTTGCCGCAGGCATTATGCGCTTCGGATTTGCGGCCCGCATGTGAATCGGCGGCTGAAGGCCCCGGCTCAGCCCTTCGCGACCCGACCCAGCAGGTAGAACTCCTCGTTCGGCTGGATGCTGGCGAAATTGGCCAGGCGATTGCTCATGGCGAAAAAGGCCGCGATGGCGCCGATGTCCCAGATGTCCTCATCGTCGAAGCCATGCCCGCGCAGCGTGGCGAAATCGGCCTCGCCGACCTCGTCGGCATGCAGCGCCACCTTGAACGCATGGTCGAGCATCGCCTGCTGGCGGGGACTGATCTCGGCCCTGCGATAGTTGGTGGCGAGCTGGTCGGCCAGGCGCGGATTCTTGGCCCGGATGCGCAGGATGGCACCGTGGGCGACGACGCAGTAGAGGCAGTTGTTGGCACCGGAAGTGGCGACCACGATCATCTCGCGCTCGGCCTTGCTCAGCCCGCCCGGCTTTTCCATCAGGGCGTCGTGGTAGGCGAAGAAGGCGCGGAACTCGTCCGGGCGATGCGCGAGCGCGAGGAAAACATTGGGCACGAAGCCGGACTTTTCCTGCACGGCTACGATGCGTTCACGGATGTCATCAGGCAGGGCACCGAGTTCGGGCACGGCAAAGCGGCTGATCACGGGACTATTCATCAGGATTACCTCACGTCGATATCGGGCTGGCACACGGAATCACCAGGACCGCAATACACCACGTCATCGTCCTGCAATGCAACTGCCGGCCGCTCGCACGGGAACATTCGGGCCCAGCCAGCCGTCATTGGCGTAGGCGGCCGGCATCGCCGGCAGTGGCCCCGGCACCCGCCGCCCCTCGCCCCGTTCCCGAAAAAAGGAGAGAAACATGGATGGACGCACCCCCCGCACCGACAACGCGGAGTTCGACAGCCTGCTGCCCGCGGCGCAGATGGATCGCCGCGCCTTCGTCACCACCCTCGCCGCCACCGGCTTCGCACTGGCCGTGCAGCCGGTGCATGCACAGAGCGTGATAACCACCCCGGCGGACGGACTGGATGCGGGCACGGCCACTGTCGCTGCGGGCGGCGATGCGCTGCCCGTGTACTACGCGCGCCCTGCCGGCGGCAGCAAGTTGCCCACGGTGCTGGTGGTGCAGGAGATCTTCGGCGTGCACGCGCACATCGCCGACGTCTGCCGGCGCCTGGCGAAGCTGGGCTACCTGGCGATCGCGCCGGAACTCTACTTCCGCCAGGGCGACCCTTCGAAGGTGGAGAACGTCGGCGCCATCATCTCCGACATCGTCAGCAAGGTGCCCGACGCGCAGGTCATGGCCGACCTCGATGCCTGCGCGGCGTGGGCCGCGACTCAGGGCGGTGATGGCACGCGCCTGATGATCACCGGCTTTTGCTGGGGCGGGCGCATCACCTGGCTGTACGCCGCGCACAACCCGAAGCTCACCGCCGGCGTCGCCTGGTACGGGCGAATCGACGGCGCACCGTCCGAGTTGACGCCGAAACACCCGATCGATGTCGCGGCGTCCCTTCATGCGCCCGTGCTCGGCCTGTACGGCGGCAAGGACCAGGGCATTCCGCCCGAGGACGTGGAAGCGATGCGTGAAGCGCTGAAAAAGGCAGGCAGCCGCAGCGAGATCGTCGTCTATCCGGACGCGCCCCACGCCTTCCACGCCGACTACCGTCCCAGCTATCGCAAGCAGGAGGCCGAAGACGGCTGGGGGCGACTCAAGGCCTGGTTCGCCGCCGCCGGCGCCTGAGTGCAGGACCGCTGCACGGACATCGGCGAGGCACCGACCGGCGCCTCGGCCGCCCGGACCACGTCGATGCCGACCATCAGCCCGAACGCCACACCGCAGATCACGGCAAGCAGCGCGCTGAACCACCGCCACCATCGCCCATGCATGTCGCCCTCCGTCCGTCCAACCCGCAT
>JBFGZP010000205.1:0-6345 GCA_041586695.1 Thauera sp. | reverse complement strand
GAAGCGCTCGGCGCCGATCTGCAGCGCGATGGGCAGGCCGATCGCGCTCCACAGCGAGTAGCGCCCGCCGACCCAGTCCCAGAAGCCGAACATGTTGTCGGTATCGATGCCGAAGCGGCTCACCGCCTCGGCATTGGTGGATACGGCGACGAAGTGGCGGGCGACCGCGGATTCGTCGCCCGCATGGCCGACCAGCCAGGCACGTGCGGTCTGCGCATTGGTGAGCGTTTCCTGGGTGGTGAAGGTCTTGGAGGCGACGATGAAGAGCGTCGTCTCCGGGTTCGCCTGGCGCAGAACCTCGTCGATCTGGACGCCATCGACATTGGAGACGAAGTGCATGCGAAGGTCGGGGTGGGCGAAGGGCTTGAGCGCCTCGCACACCATCAGCGGACCGAGGTCCGAGCCACCGATGCCGATGTTGACCACGTCGGTGATCTTGCGCCCGGTGTAGCCGCGCCATACGCCGCTGCGAACCTGCTCGCTGAAGCGGGCGATGCGTTCGCGCACCTCCAGCACCGCAGGGACGACGTCGCTGCCGTCGACGATCAGGCTCGCGCCGGCCGGCAGGCGCAGTGCCGTGTGCAGGACCGAACGATCCTCGGTGGCGTTGATGCGCTCGCCGCCGAACATCGCCTCGATGCGCTCGGCCAGGCCGGCCTCGCGCGCGAGCTGGCGCAGCTTGGACAGGGTCTCGTCGGTGACGCGGTTCTTCGAATAATCGAGGAAGATGCCGCAGGCTTCCGCGCGCATCCGGGTGGCGCGCGCGGGATCGGCCGCGAACAGTTCGTTCAGATGGCGCTCGCCGAGTTCGGCGCGATGCGCTTCGATTGCTTGCCAGGTCGGGTGTTGGACGGAACGCGTCATGTCGGTTGAACCTCTCGAGATTTCAGTAGTTGGCTTGTCGGGCACTTGCAGCGCCGGCTGCGAAGTCGGCCGTCTTCTTGCCCGCGGCGCGGGCATCGCAGCCGCCCGACAGCTGCGTCTCCAGCACGCGTGCCGCGCCGAGGAGGGCGGGGAAGGCGGCGTGGATGACGTAGACCGGAATCCGCGCCAGATAGGGGGCAAAACGGCCCTTGTCCTCGAAGCGCTGGCGAAAGGCCGACGCGACGAAGAACTCGCCCAGCTTCGGGACGATGCCGCCGCCGATATACACGCCGCCGCGTGCGCCGAGCGTGAGCGCCAGGTCACCCGCCACCGTGCCGAGCATGGCGCAGAAGGTGTTCAGTGCCTCGACGCAGAAGCGGCAGCTGCCCTCCAGCGCCCGCGCACTGACGTCGGCGCCGCTCAGTGCCAGCGGCGATTCGCCGTCGATCCTGCGGATGGCGTCGTGCAGGGCGACCAGCCCCGGGCCGGACAGGAAGCGCTCGGCCGAGACGTGTCCGTGACGCTCCGCGAGCACGGCGATGATCTGCGCCTCGCGGGCATTGCACGCCGGCATGGTGACGTGGCCGCCTTCGCCTTCGAGCGGCGTGTAGGCCTCGCCGCAAGGCACGAGGCCGGAGATGCCGAGACCGGTGCCTGCGCCGAGAAGGGCGATGGGCTGGCGGGCGAGCGGCTCGTCGCCGCCGAGCTGGCACCGCTCCTGCGGCTGCAGCTGCTGCAGGGAAAGGGCCAGCGCGGTGAAATCGTTGATTACCTGCAGGCGCTCGAGGCCGAGGCTCGCGCGCAGCGCCTCGACCGAAAAGGTCCAGTGATGATTGGTCATCGACACCCGATCGCCGGTGATCGGGTTGGCGATGCCGAAGGCGGCGATGCGCGGCGCATCCAGCCGCTCGAGCGCGAGGTAGTCGCGGATCGCCTCTTCCGGTCCGGCGTAGGCGGCGCAGGGCAGGGTGCGAATGCGGCTCGGCTGCTCGCCGGGGCCGGCAACGATCGCGAAGCGCGCGTTCGTGCCGCCGATGTCCCCCACCAGACGAGGATAGCCTTCAGATCGACCAGTAGACACGGCAGGGCACCTGATTCTGTTGCAGAACGGTCCGGACCGGATAGAGCTCGATCGGGCCGGGTTTGAGCGCCTCGCATAGCACCGACCACTTGCTCGCGCCGGTGAAATGCAGGGCCAGCATGTGGGTGTCGAGCAGGGCGGCGGGGCTCAGCGACAGCCGGTCGTGCGGCGCCTTGGCCGGACGGACGGCGACGCAGTCGGGCGTGGTCGTGTCCTGAGGTGACGGCAGCGTGTCGGCGGCGGGGAAGAGCGAGGCGGTGTGGCCGTCTTCGCCCATCCCCAGCAGCACCACGTCGAACGGCCGCGGGATGCTCGCCAGCGCCGCGGCGCTGGCTTCGAGGCCCGACCAGGGGTCGGGCGCGCCGTTGTAGAGCGGCACGAAGCGGGCCTCGGCCGCATTGTCCTGAAGCAGGGTGCTGCGCACCGTGCTCTCGTTGCTGTCGGCGTGATCGAGCGGGACCCAGCGGTCATCGGCGAGGGTGATGCTGACGCGGTCCCAGGGGAATCGTGTTGCCGCCAGCCGCGCGAACAGGCCGCGCGGCGTGCGCCCGCCGGAGATCACCAGGCTGCCTTGGCCGCGGCGATAGATGCCTTCGCGCAATTTTTCCAGGACCATCTCCGCCAGCGCGGCGTCCAGTGCGTCGGTATCGACGTAACGATGAATCTCGACAGCCATCACAGCTCCTCGTGCCAGTGAAAGCCCTCGCGGCCGAGCAGCGCGGTCGAGGCGGCCGGGCCGGTGCTGCCGGCGGTGTAGGGCTTGGGCTGGTCGCCCGAATTGCTCCAGTTCGCCATGATCGGCTCGACCCACTTCCAGGCGGCTTCCTGCTCGTCGCGGCGAACGAACAGCGTGAGGTTGCCGCGCATCACGTCCATCAGCAGGCGTTCGTAGGCTTCGAGGCGGCGGTTCTGGAAATTCTCGGTCTCGGCGAAATCGAGGTCGAGAAAAACCGGATTCAGCAACATCGCGTCGCCCGGGCGCTTGGCCTGCAGGTGCAGCTTCACGCTCTCGTCCGGCTGCATGCGAATCACCAGCCGGTTGTTCTGCAGCGGCGTCGAGCGCTTGCCGAAGATCGAATGCGGCACGGCGCGGAAGTTGATGACGATCTCCGCCAGGCGCTCCTGCATGCGCTTGCCGGTACGCAGGTAGAAGGGAACGCCCGCCCAGCGCCAGGTGTCGACGTTGGCCTGCAGCGCGACGAAGGTCTCGGTGCGGCTGCCGGGGGCGACGCCGGGCTCTTCCAGGTAGCCCGCCACCGGCTGACCGCCGCTGGCGCCGGCACGGTATTGGCCGCGCACGGTGCGCAGGGGCACTTCCTCTTCCGCGATCGGCCGCAAGGCGCGCAGGATCTTGAGCTTCTCGTCGCGCACGGCGTCGGCGTCGATCGAGGCGGGCGGTTCCATGGCGACGATGCACAGCAACTGCAGCAGGTGGTTCTGCACCATGTCGCGCAACGCGCCAGTCTTGTCGTAGAAGCCGGCGCGCGACTCCACGCCGATCTGCTCGGCGACGGTGATCTGCACGTCGCTGATCCACTCGCGGCGCCACAGCGGTTCGAACAAGGCATTGCCGAAGCGCAGGGCGAGCAGGTTCTGCACCGACTCCTTGCCGAGGTAATGATCGATGCGGTAGATCTGGTCTTCGCCGAAATACTCGCCGACTTCGTCGTTGATCTGGCGCGAGGACTCGAGGTCGTGGCCGAGCGGCTTCTCCAGCACCACGCGGCTCGCCCGGGTGATCAGGCCGGTCGCGTGCAGGTTGCGGCAGATCGCGGTGAAGAGCGACGGCGAGGTCGAGAGGTAGTAGACCTGGCTGCGCCGGGCGACGTCGCCGAGGCACTCGGCAAGGCCGGCGAAGCTGGCGGCGTCGTTGGCGTCGACCGGGCGGTACTGGATGCGGCCCTCGAAGGCCTGCCAGTGCTCCTCGTTGAAGTCGTGCTTGAGGAAGCGCTCGCACTGCTGGCGGGCGACCTCCCGAAAGCGCGCGGTGTCCATCGTTTCGCGGGCGACGCCGGTGATCCGGACGTCGTCGCCGAGCATGTTGCCGCAGTGCAGGTGGTACAGCGCCGGCAGGAGCTTTCGCATTACTAGATCGCCCGTGCCACCGAAGAGCACGACGTCCTGTCCCAATTGTTGTGACATCTTTTCCTCTCAAGGGAAGGTGGCGCACCGAGCGCCGTTGATCGAACTATAAGTAGGAAAACTACAGAACGCAAGTTCTTTCTTGAAGAACCGTTGGCAACTGCTGCTCGCCCCTTGCGGAAACCGCGCAGGCTCTGGGAGATCCGCCGTATGTACATATGGCCGTGGCGCGCTTGTCCGGCGGGTAATGCGGCATGCCGAAGCGTACTCGCCCGACTCCGGCGTGAATTAATTTGCTTCTTGAACGTAGTTTAACTACAATCGGTTCACCTGTTGAAGAGCGAGCATATCGATGACCATCCACCCCACTCTTGTAGCCGTGACCGACCGCATTCGGGCGCGCAGTGCCGCGACCCGCGAGCCCTATCTTCGCCGCGTCGATGACGCCTCGCGCGCCGGACCGTTGCGTGGTTCGCTGTCTTGCACCAATCTCGCGCACGGCTTTGCCGCGGCGCCCAAGGGCGACAAGATCATGCTGCGCGAGCAGCGCCGTCCCAATATCGCGATCGTGTCTTCCTACAACGACATGTTGTCGGCGCACCAGCCGCTGCACGAATACCCCGAGTGGATCAAGGAGGCGGCGCGCGAGGCGGGCGCCACGGCGCAGTTCGCCGGTGGCGTGCCGGCGATGTGCGACGGCGTGACGCAGGGCCAGCCGGGCATGGAGCTTTCGCTGTTCTCGCGCGACGTGATCGCGCTCGCCACCGCTGTGTCCCTGTCGCACAACATGTTCGACGCCACCCTGTGCCTGGGCATCTGCGACAAGATCGTGCCGGGCCTGCTGATCGGGGCGCTGAGCTTCGGCCACCTGCCGACCATCTTCGTGCCGGGCGGACCGATGGGGTCGGGCCTGTCCAACAAGGCTAAGGCGGCTGTGCGCCAGCGCTACGCCGCCGGCGAAGTCGGCAAGGACGTGCTGCTGCAGGCCGAGACCGAGGCTTATCACTCGGCCGGCACCTGCACCTTCTACGGCACGGCCAACAGCAACCAGATGCTGATGGAGGTAATGGGCCTGCATCTTCCGGGGGCTGCGTTCGTGCCGCCGGGCACGGAGCTGCGCGAGGCGCTCACCCGCCAGGCCGCGCGCCAGGCCGCGGCCATCAGTCGCGAGGGCAGCAGGTTCACCCCGGTGGGGCGCATGGTCGACGAGCGCACGATCGTCAATGCGATCGTCGCGCTGCTCGCCACCGGTGGCTCCACCAACCACACGATGCACCTGGTGGCGATCGCTCGCGCGGCCGGCATCGTCATCGACTGGGACGATTTCGACGCCCTCTCGGACTGCGTGCCCTTGCTCACGCGGATCTATCCGAACGGCAGCGCCGACGTCAATGCCTTCCACGACGCCGGCGGCTGCGGCTTCCTGATCGGCGAGTTGATCGACGCCGGCCTGGTGCACGAAGACGTCGATACGGTCGTCGGCAAGGGGCTTTCGCACTACCGGATGCAGCCAGTGCTCGAGGGCAGGGAAGTGAAATGGGTCAAGGGCCCGGCCCAGAGCGGCGACGCCAGCGTGCTGACGACGACGGCCGAGCCGTTCTCGAGCGATGGCGGCCTCAAGGTGCTCGATGGCAACCTCGGCCGCGCCGTGACCAAGGTCTCGGCGGTGAGCGAGGACCTGCGCGTGATCGAGGCCCCGGCCCGCATCTTCAGCACACAGGAAGGCCTGATCGAGGCCTACAAGGCCGGCGAGCTCAACGGCGATTTCGTCGCCGTGGTGCGTTTCCAGGGCCCCAAAGCAAACGGCATGCCGGAGCTCCATGGCCTGACGCCGACTCTGGCCAACCTGCTCGACAACGGCCAGCGCGTGGCGCTGGTGACCGACGGTCGCATGTCCGGGGCATCGGGCAAGGTGCCCGCCGCCATCCACGTCACGCCGGAGGCGAGCGACGGCGGTGCGCTGGCGCGCCTGCGCGACGGTGACATCATCCGCGTCGATGCCGAGACCGGGACGCTCGAGGTCAAGCTGAGCGCTGCGGAACTCGCGGCGCGCGAACCCGTGCAGCCGGACCTGTCGGGCAATCAGTTCGGCATGGGGCGCGACCTGTTCGGCAGTTTCCGAACCGTTGTGACCGGCGCCGAGCAGGGCGCCATGACTTTCGGGCTTCCTGCCTGACATCCGCACCACTACTACCATTCGAGGTCGACCATGAATTCGAAGACGAAGATGCTGGACAACATCCTGGGGCTGGGGCCGGTCATGCCGGTGCTGGTGATCAACGACGTGGAGGACGCCGTGCCGCTGGCGCGGGCCCTGG
>JBFGZP010000204.1:0-6364 GCA_041586695.1 Thauera sp. | reverse complement strand
GCGGCCGTCATGGCACCGGCGCCGATCGCGGCGATCATCGCGGGCGTGTGCGTCGGCATCTTCTTCGGCGCGATTCCCGGCATCTCGGCGATCATGGCAATCGCCATCATCCTGCCGCTGACCTTCTACGTCGATCCCATCGTCGGCATCATCATGCTGCTGGCGGTCTACAAGGCGGGCATCTACGGCGGCTCCATCTCCGCGATCCTGATCAACACCCCGGGCGCTGCCGCATCCTTCCTCACCGCGCAGGACGGCCATGCGCTCGCCAAGGCCGGCAAGGCGGGCAAGGCCCTCGCCATGGCCTTGTACGCGTCGGTGACGGGCGAGGCGCTCGCCACCCTGGTGCTGATCTTCGTCGCCGCGCCGATCTCGGTGGTCGCGCTGCAGGCGGGCCCGATCGAGAAGGTCTTCCTGCTGATCTTCGCCTTCACCGTGGTCGGCTCGATGACCGGCGAATCGGTCGCGCGCGGCATGCTGTCGTGCTGCATCGGCATGCTCTGCGCCATGGTCGGCATGTCCATGATCACCGGCGCCACCCGCTTCACCTTCGGCATCCCCGAGCTGATGAGCGGCTTCACCTTCCTGCCGCTGCTGATGGGCGTCCTGGTGATGCCCGAGGTCATCGAAGCGATCAAGCGACGCCACGAGCCGCACCACGACCTGGTCCTCAACCGCTCGGCCAATCCGGACGACAACCGCGTCACCTGGAAGGAATACCGCTCGGTGTTCGGCACGCTGGTGAAGTCGAGCGGCATCGGAACCTTCATCGGCGCCCTGCCCGGCCTGGGCTCGAGCGCGGCGGCCTTCCTCGCCTACGGCGAGGCCAAGCGCTCGTCGAAGAATCCCGAGCAGTTCGGCAAGGGCTCGCTGAAGGGCATCGCCGCCGCCGAATCGGCCAACAACGCGGTGTGCGGCTCGAGCATGATCCCGATGCTGACCCTGAGCATCCCGGGCGACGACGTCACCGCCCTGCTGATGGGCGCCTTCCTGATCCACGGCATCACCCCGGGGCCGACGATCTTCTACGAGCACACCGACGTCATCTACGCGATCTTCGCCGGCTTCCTGGTCACCGACCTGTTCCTGCTCTTCATCGCCCGTGCCGGCTTCAAGTTCTGGACCCGGATCGCCTCGGTGCCGCGCTACTACATCTTCCCCTGCGTGACCGTGTTCGCCTTCGCCGGCGCGTTCACCGCCAACCAGGAAATGTACGACGTGCTGCTGCTGGTCCTCTTCGCCATGGTCGGCTACGGCATGCGCCTGGTCGGGCTCAACGGGGCGGCCTTCATCATCGGTTTCATCCTCACCCCCCTGCTCGAGCAGAGCCTGGATCAGGCCGTCGCCATCGTCGGCACCAACTACGGGATGGTGTTCGCCTCGCCCTTTGCGTGGACCTTCGCCGCCCTGAGCGCATTCTCGGTCTATTCGGCGATGCGCTTGAACAAGAAGGGCCGCCGCAAGGCCGCCCCCGCCCCTGCGGCCGCCGCGCCGAACCGTACGGCGGAACCCTCGTGAGCGCGGCCGCTACCCGCCGCTGGCCCACGCGCAGCAGCAGTCCCGACAGCCATGCCCTTCACCAGGGCATGCGACGTACCAAGGAACGGAAGCGGGCGCCCGCGCCCTCGACCCCACCGATCCCACAGGGATCAGCAGTCATCGTTTGACCCACAACCGAAGGAGAACTGGACATGAACAAGCTTGCAAAATCCTTGCTCGCGGTCGCGACCGCATTCACCGCCACGCTCGCGGCGACCCCGGCCCTGGCCGAGTATCCCGACAAGCCGATCAACATCGTCGTTCCCTATGGAGCGGGCGGCGACTCGGACCTGACCACCCGGCTGTGGGCCGACGCCATGGAGGGCGTGATTGGCCAGCCGGTGGTGGTGATCAACAAGGTCGGCGGCGGCGGCGTGATCGGCACCGCCTCGGTGGCCACCGGCAAGAAGGACGGCTACACCCTGGTCAATGCCGGCCTCGGCAACATGCTGGTGACGCCCAACTTCAGCAAGACGCCCTATGACTTCGACAGCTTCGAGCCGGTGGTGAAGCTGTCCTCGGTGCCGCTGGGCATCCTGGTCGCGGCCGACAGCCCCTACAAGACCTTCGACGACTTCATCGCCGCGGCCAAGGCCGGCACGCTGACCCAGGGCTCGTGGGGTGCGGCCTCGTCGGGCACCGTGCTCGGGCGCATCATCGCCGACCAGGCCGGCTACACGGTGAAGTTCGTGCATGGCAACACCACGGCGGAGTCCATGGTGGACCTGATCGGCGGCCACATCGACTCCGCGGTGTCCTTCCCGCCGGCATTCGGCCCGCACGTCAAGTCCGGCCGCGCGCGCCTGCTCGTGCTCAACCAGAAGATGGACGAGTATCCCGGCGTTCCCACCTTCGCCGACTACGGCATCAAGGGCAGCTTCGAGGGCTGGTCGGGCGTGTTCGCGCCCAAGGGCACGCCCAAGGACGTGATCGAGAAGCTGGTGAGCGCCAGCACCAAGGCCATGGCTGATCCGAAGGTGCAAACCGGCTTCACCAACATGGGCGCCAACGTCGACTTCCGCCACGGCGAGCCCTGGGTCAAGGACATGCTCGAGACCTACGCGATCATGAAGGACGCCGCCGCGAAGATGAAGGAGTAAGTGCGGCAGCGGGTGGGTCCCCCGGGCGCCCGCCATCGCCGGCCCGCGCCGCGGGCCGGCACCGCCGCCTCCCGGACTCGAGCTGCTTCGCAAGCCGGAGAGCTCGAGCCGCCGCCCCCTGATACGACATCCACGCAGCCGATCGCCGCGCGCGAGCGGGATCCGCCGGCGCACGCGCCCCGCCGCCGGCCCGGCGTACTGGCCCTCTTGCACCCGAAGGACACGAACCGCATGAACACCCCTAGCTCCCTGGCCCACCCCCGGCGCACCACCGCCGCAGCCATGCCTTGCGCATCGACCCCGGCGCAGGCGCCCGAACCGCAAGCACGCGGGAGGGCGCCGCGATGAAGGTCGAACGTCACCGCTCCAACCAGCGCATGAGCCAGGTCGTGAGCTGCGGGGCCATGGTCTATCTCGCCGGACAGGTCGCCCAGGACCCGGTGCCCGACGTCGCCGAGCAGACGCGCCAGATCCTGTCCCAGATCGAGGCCCTCCTCGCGCTCGCCGGCACGGACAAGTCCAGGCTCCTGAGCGCGAACATCTGGCTGCCCGATATCCGCGATTTCCAGGCCATGAATGGCGTCTGGGACGCCTGGGTGGACCAGTCCAACCCGCCTGCCCGCGCCTGCGTGGAGGCCCGCCTCGCCCGCCCCGAGCTGAAGGTGGAGATCCAGGTCGTCGCCGTGCGCGAGCACGAGCCGACCGCGCCGAGCGCCCCCCAGGCCCCCGCCGCAGGCAGCTGAGCATGAGCGTACCGTCGAACATCGCCGTCATCGGCGCCGGCATCGTCGGCCTGTCGACCGCGCTGTGGCTGCAGCGGCTCGGCCTGTCGGTCGCCCTGATCGACCGCGACGAGCCCGGCCACGGCACCTCCTTCGGCAACGCGGGCGTGTTCGCCGACTACGCCCGGATTCCATTCGCCAACTACGGCCAGCTGCGCCAGATCCCGGGCATGCTGCTCGACAGGCAGAGTCCGCTGTCGCTGCAGACGCGCTACCTGCCCGCGCTCCTGCCCTATGGCTGGCATTTCTTCCGCGCCTGCAGTCCGCGCCGCGTCAGCGCCGGCTGCGAGGCGCTGACCTGGCTGCAGCGCACCGCCGTCGCGGACGACGAGGTGCTGCTCGGCGAGACCGGCGCGGCCGAACTGGTCCGGCGCAGCGGAGCGATCGCACTGGTGGGCACCGCCGAAGGGCTGGCGGCAGCCACGGCCGGACACTTCCGCCAGCGCGAGGCGCTGGGCGCACGCGTGCAGCTGCTGTCGGCCGCCGAGGTCGCCCAGCTCGAACCCGGCCTCGCCCCTTTCTATGCGGGCGGTGTCCTGTATCCGAATACCCGCTTCACCGTCAGCCCGATCGGGATCAGTCGCCGCTACGCCGCCCACTTCGCGGCGAACGGCGGACGCCTGCTGCGCGACGAAGTGCAACAGATCCTCGATGGCGTCGATGGATGCGAGGTGCACACCGCGTCGGGCCACCACCGCTTCGACCGCGTCGTGGTGTGCGCCGGCGTCGAGGGCGCGCGGCTGGCGCGCCAACTCGGCCTGCGCATCCCGCTGGCGAGCGAACGCGGTTACCACTTGATGCTCGAGGGCAACGGCCCGGGCGTGTCGCGCCCGGTCGTCTGGCTCGACAAGGCCACTTTCCTGACGCCGATGGAAGACGGCCTGCGGGTCGCCGGCACCGCGGAGTTCGCAGCCCCCGACGCACCGCCGGACCCCGGCCGCACCGCAGTCATGCTGGGCAATGCCGCCCGGATGCTCGGGCGCACGCCGCGGGTGGCCTCGTCGTGGGTCGGCAGCCGCCCGTCCACGCCCGACTCCCTGCCGCTGATCGGCCCGGTGCCGGGCCATCCGCGCTTCGTGCTCGCCTTCGGCCACGGCCACCTCGGACTGACCCTGTCCTCGGTCACCGGCCGGCTCGTCGCCGAGGGCATCCTCGGCACCCAGGATCCCGCGGCCCTGGCGCCCTTTTCCCCTGCCCGCTTCGGTTCGGGCGCCGGCAGCCATCCCCGGTTCGACACAGGAGAGAAGCAGTCATGATCCTCGCAGGCGGCTACAACTACTACGGCATTCCGATCGGCGTGCTGTCGCTCGATTCGCGCTTTCCGAAACCGGCCGGGCACATCAAGTACGCGCCCACCTTCGACTTCCCGGTCCTCTACCGCACGGTCAGGGGCGCGACCGTCGAACGCCTGATCCGCGAGCGCGACCCGGCCCTGCTGGCGCCCTTCATCGAGGCGGCGCGCGAACTGGAGGCCGAGGGCGTGCGCGCCATCACCGGCAGCTGCGGCTTTCTCGCCCTGCACCAGCGCGACATCGCCGATGCGGTGGGCGTGCCGGTGTTCCTGTCCAGCCTGCTGCAGGTGCCACTGGTCGCACGCATGCTCGGCCGTGGGCGCAAGGTCGGGGTCGTGGTCGCCGACAGCAGCGCGCTCGGCGCCGACCATCTGCGCGGTGCGGGCATCACCGACGAGGCCCTGGCGATCGCCGGCATGCAGGACCAGGCCCAGTTCCGCGACGTGATCCTGCGCGGAAGCCGCCACGATCTCGACCTCGGGCTGTTCTGGGACGAACTGTCCGGCGTGGTCGGCCGCATGCTCGCCGCCAACCCGGAGATCGGCGCGCTGGTCCTCGAATGCACCGACCTGTCGCACTTCGCGCCGCGCCTGCATGAACGCTTCAAGCTGCCGGTCTTCGACCTCACCAGCCTGACGCGGATGGTGGCGGCGACGGTGAATCGCACCATCGCCTGAAGCCACCTGCAAGGGCACGCACGGCGGCCAGGGCCGGGCGCGCCCTTGCGCTCGGTCTCCCGCTCCTCACTCCCTGCCATACGTCCCCCGCGCGTCCGTGCCCGGGGCGTCGGCGTCAGGCTCCGTCGCCGAGCCGGGCCAGCGCCTGCGCGATCGTCGCCGCGTCGCCCGGGCGCACCAGGCGCTCGACCTCCCGGCCCGCGCGCAGGAAGACCAGCGTCGGCCACAGCTTCACGCCGAAGGAGCGCCCCAGACGACGGCCCGGACCGTCCTCGATACGGATGTGACGCACACCCGGGTGGTTCGCCAGCGCCTGGTCGATCGCGGACCGGGCGCCCTTGCAGATGCCGCACCAGGACGCGCCGAACTCGATCACGGCCGCCTGTTCGAGTGCATCGATCTCTGCGCGCGATGGTTCGGTCGATGCGTTCATGTGCTCTTCCCCTTGTCGATCCGGCGCGCGAAACCGCCCGCCCCCGTTCCGCGGACTCGGCGGCTGCGCGCTCAGTCCACCAGTTGCTTGTACATTACCAGGGCGTCGACGTAGCCGAGCGACTGGTGCCTGAAGGCGCCGGGCAGCGTGCCGACGACGGCGTAGCCGAGCCGTTGCCACAGCCGGATGGCGCGCTCGTTGGAGGCCACCACCAGGTTGAACTGCATCGCCCTGAAACCCATCGACACCGCTTCGCGCTGCGAGTGTTCGCACATCGCCGCGGCAATGCCCCGGCCCTGCGCCGCCGGCGCGACGACGTAGCCGCAGTTGCATACGTGCGCGCCGAGCCCGGTCTGGTTCGGCTTGATGTAATAAGTGCCCAGAATCTGGCCGTCGTCGGCACAGGCGACGAAAGTGGCGGCCGGGGCCTCGACCCAGGCGCGGTGGATCTCTGCTTCGGTGCTCTGCGGCGCGAAGGCGTAGGTGTCGCCGGCGTCGAAGGTCTCGCGCAGGATCGGCCAGACGACGGACCAGTCGGATT
>JBFGZP010000203.1:0-6411 GCA_041586695.1 Thauera sp. | reverse complement strand
GCTGTTGGCGTGCAGCGTGGCCAGGCACAGGTGGCCGGTTTCGGCGAAGGCGATCGCGTAGTCCATGGTGTCGCGGTCGCGGATCTCGCCCATCAGGATCACGTCCGGTGCCTGGCGCAGGGTGTTCTTCAGCGCCGCCTGCCAGGAGTCGGTGTCGATGCCGATCTCGCGCTGGGAAATGATGCAGTTCTTGTGCTGGTGCACGAACTCGATCGGGTCCTCGATCGTGATGATGTGGCCGTAGCTGTTCTGGTTGCGGTAGTCCACCATCGAGGCGAGCGAGGTCGTCTTGCCGGTACCGGTGCCGCCGACGAAGATCACCAGTCCGCGCTTGGCCATCGTGATGTCGGTGAGCACCGGCGGCAGGCCGAGTTCCTCGAAGCTCGGGATGCGCTGCGGGATCGTGCGCAGCACCAGGCTGACTCTGCTCTGCTGGATGTAGGCATTGCAGCGGAAGCGGCCGATACCCGCCGGTGAAATGCCGAAGTTGCACTCCTTGTGCGCTTCGAATTCGGTTGCCTGGCGGTCGTTCATGATCGCGCGCGCCAGTTCGGCGGTGTGCGGCGGCGCCAGGGCCTGGTTCGACTGCGGGACGATGCGCCCGTCGATCTTGATCGCGGGCGGAAAGCCCGAGGTGATGAAGAGGTCGGAGCCGTTCTTCTGCAGCATCAGCCGCAGCAGATCGTTCATGAACTTGAGTGCCTGGTCGCGTTCCATTCTGGGCTCCTGACAACCTTGCGTTTCATTGACGAGCGCGGTGTGCCACCGGCCCGGGAAGGCTTAAGCGGGGAAATTGTCCTTGTTCTGGGCCCGGATGCGGGCTTCGGCCGCGGCGACGATGTTTCGCCGCACGAGATCGGCCAGGCACTGGTCCAGGGTCTGCATGCCGAGGTTCTGCCCGGTCTGGATCGCCGAGTACATCTGCGCGATCTTGCCCTCGCGGATCAGGTTGCGGATCGCCGGAGTGCCGACCATGATCTCGTGCGCCGCCACGCGGCCGGCACCGTCCTTGGTCTTGAGCAGGGTCTGCGAGATGACTGCGCGCAGCGATTCGGACAGCATCGAGCGCACCATTTCCTTTTCCGCTGCGGGAAAGACGTCGACGATGCGGTCGATCGTCTTGGCCGCCGAAGAGGTGTGCAGGGTGCCGAACACCAGGTGGCCGGTTTCGGCCGCGGTGAGCGCGAGGCGAATGGTCTCGAGGTCGCGCATCTCGCCCACCAGGATCACATCCGGGTCCTCGCGCAGCGCGGCGCGCAGGGCGTTGCTGAACGACATCGTGTCGCGGTGCACCTCGCGCTGGTTGATCAGGCTGCGCTTCGATTCGTGCACGAACTCGATCGGATCCTCTACCGTGAGGATGTGGCCGTAGTTGTTCTCGTTGACGTAGTCGATCATCGCCGCCAGCGTCGTCGATTTACCCGAACCGGTGGGGCCGGTGACCAGCACGATGCCGCGCGGATGGCTGGAGATGTCCTTGAAGATCTTTGGGCAATGCAGCTCTTCGAGCGTCAGCACCTTGGACGGAATGGTGCGGAAGACCGCGCCCGCGCCGCGGTTCTGGTTGAAGGCGTTGACGCGGAAGCGGGCGAGGTTGGGCACGGCGAACGAGAAGTCGCACTCCCAGGTTTCCTCGTACTGCTTGCGCTGCGAGTCGTTCATGATGTCGTACACCATGGCGTGCACGTCCTTGTGCTCCATCGGCGGCAGGTTGATCCGGCGCACGTCGCCATGGACGCGGATCATCGGTGGCAGGCCGGCCGAGAGGTGGAGGTCGGAGGCCTTGTTCTTGACCGCGAAGGCGAGAAGTTCGGTGATGTCCATGGGCTGGGAGAGGCGGCTGCGCTCGAAAGGATCGGTAACAGGCCGATGTTATACTTTCGCGCCACGGTTCCGAAGGAAAAAGGCCACGGAATATGACATCAATTTCTGCCAGGCTGCATGCGGTGCGCGGTCGCATTGCCGACGCGGCGGAGGCGGCGGGCCGCGATCCGTCGGCGGTGATGTTGCTGGCCGTGAGCAAGACCTGGCCGGCGTCGGCGGTGCGTGAGGCGGCCGCGGCGGGGCAGCGCGCGTTCGGCGAAAACTACGTGCAGGAGGGCGTCGCCAAAGCCGGGGCACTGGCGTCGCTGGGGCTCGAATGGCACTTCATCGGTCCGTTGCAGAGCAACAAGACCCGTTCGGTGGCGAACACCTTTCAGTGGGTGCACAGCATCGACCGCCTGAAGATCGCCGAGCGCCTGTCGGCCCAGCGCGATGCCCGGCTGCCGCCGCTGGAGGTATGCATCCAGGTCAATGTCAGCGGCGAGGCGAGCAAGAGCGGCGTGGCACCCGAGCAGGCCGTGGCGCTGGCGCACGCGGTGGCGGCGCTGCCGCGATTGAGGCTGCGCGGCCTGATGTGCATCCCCGAGCCCACCGACGACGACGCCGTGCTGCGCGGCCGCTTCGCCGCCCTGCGCGGCCTGAAGACACGGCTGCAGGGCGAAGGCATCGCGCTCGACACGCTGTCGATGGGCATGTCGGACGACATCGAGGCGGCGGTCGCGGAAGGTGCCACGATCGTGCGCGTGGGTACGGCAATCTTCGGCGCGCGCCCTGCCGCCGCACACCCGGCGGCGACCTGAGTGGTGCCGGTCCGGCGCCCGATCCATCTTTCACACTCGAGAGAACCATGAAAATTACCTTCCTTGGCGGCGGCAACATGGCGAGTGCGCTCATCGGCGGCATGATCGAGCGCGGTTTTTCCGCCGGCGACATCCAGGTCGTCGACCTCGGCGCCGAGGCGCGTGCCCGGCTCGAGGCGCGCTTCGGCGTGCGCGCGGTCGAATCCGTCGATGCCGGCGCGCTCGCCTGTGATGCACTGGTGCTGGCGGTCAAGCCGCAGCAGATGAAGGCGGCGCTGGCCCCGCTCGCCGGCCGCCTGGGCGGCCAGCTGGTGATCAGCATCGCTGCCGGCTTGCGAACCGCCGATCTCGGTCGCTGGCTAGGCGGGCCGGCGGGTGCCTACACCAGGCTGGTGCGCTGCATGCCGAACACGCCGGCCCTGCTCGGCGCCGGCGTCACCGGTCTGTTCGCCGACCCGTCGGTGGATGCCGCCGGGCGCGAGGCGGCCGAACGCATCCTCGCCGCGGTCGGCAGCACGGTATGGGTGGATGAGGAGGTGCAGATCGACGCGGTCACCGCGATCTCGGGCAGCGGGCCGGCCTACGTGTTCCATTTCATCGAAGCGCTGGAGTCGGCCGGGCGGGCGCTGGGCTTCGACGAGGCGGCGGCCCGCCGCCTGGCGATCGATACCGCGCTCGGCGCCGCTAAACTGGCTGCTGCGTCGGAGGATTCGCCCGCGGTGCTGCGCGAGAAGGTGACCTCGAAGGGCGGCACGACCGAGGCCGCGCTGGCCTCGCTCGCCTCCGCGGGCTGGCACGATGCGCTCGTCGCCGCGGTGAAAGCGGCCGAGGCGCGCGCGGGCGCGCTCGGCGACGAACTCGGCAAGGACTGATCGACGATGCTTGCCAACATCCTGCTTCTGCTCGTCAACGCCGCCGCCGGCTTTCTGACCCTGATGCTGCTGGCACGCTTCGCGATGCAGTGGCAGCGGGTGTCGTTTCGCAACCAGATCGGCCAGTTCGTCGTCACCACCACCGACTGGCTGGTGCGTCCGCTGCGTCGCTTCGTGCCCGGGCTGTTCGGGCTCGACATGGCCAGCCTGTTGCCGGCCTGGGCGCTGCAGGTGCTGCTGGTGCTGTTCGAGCTCAGCCTGCGCGGCGCCGCCTTCAGCGGCAATGCCGGTGCCGTCCTGCTGGGGCTGCTGGGAGTAGGCCTGCTCGAGCTGATGCAGATGATGATCTATCTGGTGTTCGCCGTCGTGCTGGTCTCGGCCGTGCTGTCCTGGGTCAGCCCGCACGCACCGGCCGCGCCGCTGCTGCATGCCCTGGCCGACCCCTTCCTGCGTCCCTTTCGTCGGCTTCTGCCGACCATTGCCAACATCGATCTTTCGCCGCTGGTGCTGCTGCTGGTACTGCAGGTCGTGCTGATGGTGCTGGGCGGCCTGCGCGGCAGTTTCGCACCGCTGCTGTTCGGCGTCTGAGCCCTTTTCTCGGGCGGCGCCGGTCGCCTCGATGGCGCGACTCAGCTGCCGAACATCACCTGGCCCTCGACCAGGGTGTAGCGCACCGTGCCGGGCAACTCCAGGCCGAGAAAGGGCGTGTTCTTGCCCTGGCTCCTGAGGTTTGCGCGCGTGATCGAGACGTGTGCGTCGGGATCGAAGACGCAGATGTCGGCACGCGCGCCGGGCGACAGGTGGCCGGCCTTGGTGATGCCGACGATCCTGGCGGCGTTCGAGGTGATGCGGGCGAGGCCGTCGAGCAGCGAAAGCCCCGAGTTCTGTGCCCATTTGAGCGTCAGCGGCAGCAGCAGTTCGAGACCGGTGGCGCCCGGCTCGGACTCGCTGAACGGCGCCTGCTTGCCGTCGTCGTCCACCGGGGTGTGATCCGAACAGAGTGCGTCGATCATGCCCTCGGCCAGGCCGCGCGCGAGCGCGTCGCGGTCGCGCTGGCTGCGCAGTGGCGGCACCAGATGGCAATGCGGGTTGAAATGACCGATGTCCATGTCGCACAGGTGCACGTGGTTGATCGAGACGTCGCAGCTCACGGTGACTCCCTCTGCGCGGGCTTGCTCGATCAGCGCCAGGCCGGCCGCGCTCGACAGGCGGGTGACGTGCAGCCGTGCGCCGGTGACCTGGGCCAGCTGCAGGTAGGTATAGAGCGCGATGGTTTCGGCCGCGACCGGGATGCCGGCAAGGCCGAGGCGGGTGGCGACCTCACCGTCGTGGGCGTTGCCGCCTCGCGACAGGAAGGGCGCGATCGGCTGCAGCCAGACGGGGAAATCGAAGGTGGCCGCGTACTGCAGCGCCCGCATCAGCACCGTGTTGTCGACGATCGGCACGTTCGCCTGCGAGAAGGCGACGCAGCCGGCTTCGACCAGCTCGGCCATCTCGGACAGGCGCTCGCCCTTGAGCCCGATCGTCAGCGCGCCGACCGGATAGACGTGGGCGCGGTTGAGCTTCTTCGCCCGGTAGCACAGCATCTCGACCAGGCCGGGCTCGTCGAGCGTCGGGTCGGTATCGGGCGGAATCGCCAGGCTGGTGACGCCGCCGGCCATCGCCGCATCCATCTCGGACTCGAGCGTGGCGCGATACTCGAAGCCGGGCTCGCGCAGGCGCGCGGCGAGATCGATGAAGCCGGGGCTCACCACCAGCCCGCTCGCGTCGAGCGTGCGCTCCGGGCGGAAGCCGTCCGGAGCGCTGCCCAGCGCGGCGATCTTGCCATCGGCAATGTACACGTCCTGGATGCGGTCGGTCTGGTTGGCGGGGTCGATGACGCGGCCGTTCGAAATCACGATCTTCATGCGCTGTTCCTCACTTGCCCGCCAGCATGCTCATGACCGCCATGCGCACGGCGATGCCGAAGGTGACCTGGGGCAGGATCACGGCCTGCGCGCCATCGGCCACCGCCGAGTCGATCTCGACGCCGCGATTCATCGGTCCGGGATGCATCACGATGGCGTCGGGTTTGGCGAGCGCGAGCTTGTCCGCCGTCAGCCCCCAGATCTTGTAGTACTCCTGTGGCGTGGGCAGCAGGGCGCCGTTCATGCGTTCGTTCTGCAGGCGCAGCATCATCACCACGTCTACGCCCTTCAGGCCCTCGCGTATGTCGTGAAAGACGCGTACGCCGAGGCGCTCGACCGCGGTCGGCAGCAGCGTCTTGGGCCCGATCACGCGCACTTCGGGCACGCCGAGCGTGGTCAGCGCGGCGATCTGCGAGCGCGCCACGCGCGAGTGCAGCACGTCGCCGACGATGGCGACGGTGAGCTGGGTGAAGTCGTGTTTGAAGTGACGGATGGTGTACATGTCGAGCAGACCCTGCGTCGGGTGCGCGTGGCGTCCGTCGCCGGCATTGACGACGTGGATGTCGTCGCGCCGGGTGGCCTTCAGGTGTTGCGCGATCAGCACCGGCGCGCCGCTGGCGGCGTGGCGCACGACGAACATGTCGGCCTGCATTGCGCACAGGTTGTCGACCGTGTCGAGCAGGCTCTCGCCCTTGGCGGTGGAGCTGGTCGACACGTTGAGGTTCACCACGTCGGCCGACAGGCGCTTGGCGGCGATCTCGAAGGTGGTGCGGGTGCGCGTGGAGTTCTCGAAGAACAGGTTGAAGATGCTCTTGCCGCGCAGCAGCGGCAGCTTCTTGACCTCGCGCTCGGCGACTTCGGTGAAGGGCGCGGCGGTGTCGAGGATCGCGGTGAGGATCTCTCGCGGCAGGCCTTCGAGGGTGAGCAGGTGCTGCAACCTGCCCTGCGAGTCGAGCTGGATGTCGCGCATCGGTCAGTCTCCGTTGGCCAGGCGCAGGGTGAACAGGC
>JBFGZP010000202.1:0-6419 GCA_041586695.1 Thauera sp. | reverse complement strand
GATAGCCCCTGCGCCCACGCCCGCCGCATTCGGTGGTCTAATTCCTGTTCAGCGTCAACGCACCGAGCCCAAAGATGGACATCCCCAGCTACATGCACACCCTCGGCCGGCAGGCCCGCGCCGCTTCACGCATGCTCGCCGCCGCTTCGACCGAAGCCAAGAACAAGGCGCTGCTCACCATGGCCGCCGAAATGCGCGCGCGCCGCGACGAACTGCTCGCCGCCAATGCGCTCGATCTGGAGGAAGCGCGTGGCGCAGGTCTCGAGGCCGCCCTGCTCGACCGCCTCACGCTCGACGACAAGGGCATCGAGGCAATGGCCGCCGGGCTCGAGCAGGTCGCCGCCCTGCCCGACCCGGTCGGCGAGATCACCGACGTCAAGCGTCGCCCCTCCGGCATCCAGGTCGGCAAGATGCGCGTCCCCCTGGGCGTGATCGGCATCATCTACGAGGCCCGCCCCAACGTCACCGCCGACGCCGCCGCGCTGTGCCTGAAGTCCGGCAATGCCGCCATCCTGCGTGGTGGGCGCGAGGCGATCAATGCCAACCAGGCGATCGCCGCCTGCGTGCGCGCCGGCCTCGTCGCAGCCGGCCTGCCCGAGCACGCCGTGCAGGTGGTGGAGACCACCGACCGCGAAGCCGTCGGTGCGCTCATCACCATGTCCGAGTTCGTCGATGTCATCGTCCCGCGCGGCGGCAAGGGCCTGATCGAGCGCATCGCGAAGGACGCGCGCGTGCCGGTGATCAAGCACCTGGACGGCAATTGCCACGTGTACATCGACGACGAGGCCGATCCGGCCAAGGTCGTGCCGATCGTCGTCAATTCGAAGACCCAGCGCTACGGCACCTGCAACACCACCGAGTCCCTGCTGGTGGCGCGCGATGTCGCCGACATCTACCTGCCGGAGATCGCGCGTGCGCTCTCCGGCAAGGATGTCGAGATGCGTTGCTGCGCCGAATCCCTCGCCATGCTGCGCGAGGCGGGCATCGCCGGCGCCCGGCTGGTCGCGGCGAGCGAGACCGACTGGCGCGAGGAATACCTGGCGCCGATCATCGCCATCAAGCTCGTCGACGGCCTCGACGAGGCGATGGCCCACATCGATACCTACAGTTCCGGCCACACCGAGTCCATCGTCACCGAGAATTACACGCGGGCGATGCGCTTCCTGCGTGAGGTCGATTCCGCCTCGGTGATGGTGAACGCCTCGACCCGCTTCGCCGACGGCTTCGAATACGGGCTCGGCGCCGAGATCGGTATTTCCACCGACAAGATCCATGCGCGCGGCCCGGTCGGCCTCGAGGGCCTGACCAGCCAGAAATGGATCGTCTTCGGCAACGGCGAAGTGCGCAGCTGAATCCGAATCCCCGCCGCCGGTTTGCGCGCGCAGACCGCGGCCAGGCGTCCGAACCATGTCCCGCTCGCAAACCTCGTGGAATCCCGGCGGCTTTGCCGCCATCATCGCCCTGCCCTTCGGCCCCTTCGGCATTCGTACCGATGCCGGCCTGATCACCGAGCTCGTCTTCCTGCCGCCGGGAACGACGTTGCGGGTGCCGGCAAACGCGACGGCCGCCCTCGCCGCGGAGGCCATCTCCGCCCTGATCGATGATCCCCGCCGCCAATGCCCGCTGCCGCTCGCGCCCCGAGGCACGCCATTCCAGCGCCGTGTCTGGCAAGCGATCGGCGCCATCCCCCCCGGCCACACCGCGACCTACGGCGCGCTCGCGGCCACCGTGGGCAGCGCGGCGCGCGCGGTCGGCCAGGCTTGCGGCGCCAATCCCTTCCCGCTGGTCGTGCCCTGCCATCGCGTCACCGCGACGCAAGGCATCGGTGGCTTTGCCCATGCGCGCGATGGCTGGCTGCTCGGGGCCAAACGCTGGCTCCTGTTCCACGAGGGCGCGACGTGAGCAGGACCGGCCCCGCGGCCGAGACCGCGCTGCCGACGGCGGTCCGCGCCGAACTGGACGAGTTCACCGACACCCTGTGGCTCGAACACGGCTTGTCGCGCAACACCCTGTCGGCGTACCGCAGCGACCTCGCGCTGTTCGCCGCCTGGCTCATGCCGCGTGGCGCCACGCTGCGCCACGCCGGCGGCGCCGAGCTTGCCGCCTATCTGGCCGAGTTCAGCCGGCGTGCCAAGCCGGCCAGCCAGCGCCGACTGCTCGCGGCATGGCGGCGCTATTACCGCCACCTGATCGGCCGCGGTGCGATCGTCGAGGATCCGACCCTGCTGCTCGACCCGCCGATGCCCACGCAACGTTTCCCGCGCACGCTCAGCGAAGCCCAGGTCGAGGCTCTGCTCGCCGCCCCCGATGCCGATACGCCGCAGGGACTGCGCGACCGCTGCATGCTCGAAGTGCTCTACGCGGCCGGCCTGCGCGTCTCCGAGTTGACCGGGCTCAAGCTCTTCGCCGTGAGCCTCGGAGAAGGCCTGGTCCGTGTGCTGGGCAAGGGCAGCAAGGAGCGACTCGTCCCGCTCGGCGAGGTCGCTGCCGACTGGATCATGCGTTACGTGCGCGACGCGCGCCCGGCCCTGCTCGCGGGGAGGAGTTGCGACGAAGTATTCGTCACCCGTCGCGGCACTGCCATGACAAGGCAGATGTTCTGGCGCATCATCAAACAGCACGCCGTGATCGCCGGCATTGCACCCGAGCGCATTTCACCGCATACGCTGCGTCATGCCTTTGCCACCCACTTGCTCAATCACGGTGCGGATCTGCGCGTGGTGCAACTCCTGCTCGGGCACGCGGATATTTCCACTACACAGGTCTATACCCATGTAGCCAGGGAACGACTGAAGCAATTGCATTCCCGGCATCATCCCCGGGCGTGACAATTCCGCGGCGAGATTATTCTGCCGCGGTAAACCCGTATCAATCGACACCATCGGCCACGCCGTACGCACAATCATGAACAAACACGAACATCACGCACCAGAGACCCCTGCCACGCGCTTTCTGCGCCAGCACGGCGTCGCCTATTCGAGCCACATGTACGAATACGAGGAGCACGGGGGAACGGCGGTTTCAGCGCGCGAATTGAATGTGAGCGAACACTCGGTGATCAAGACGCTGATCATGGAGGACGAAAATGCCGCCCCGCTGATCGTGCTGATGCATGGCGACCGCAAGGTATCGACGAAGGAACTAGCGCGCCAGGCCGGCTGCAAGCGTATCGAGACGTGCAAGCCGGAAACGGCGAATCGCCACACCGGTTTCCTGGTCGGCGGCACCTCCCCGTTCGGGACGCGCAAGGAAATGCCGGTCTATATCGAAAGGACGATTCTCGATCTGGCGCTCGTTTATATCAACGGCGGCCGCCGCGGTTATCTCGTCGGTCTCCATCCGCACGATATCCTGCGTGTGCTGCAGCCCAAGATTGTGGAGGTCGGGCTCTAATTGGCGATATTTTATCGCCCGCGATCCTTAAAGTTATTCAATTCAGCGGAAATTACTGGCAGAATTCGACAGGCAATTGAATCTGATGCGTTACCGGGAATCCGGCACATATCAACATCAACCTGTCGCCCTGCCGGGCGCCGAAAAAATCCGGAGACATCATGGATCTTGGCAACTTGTCGCTGACCGAACTGCGCCGCCTTCAGGGCAAAGTCGAAACTGAAATCCGCCGTCGTAGCGATAGCGCCCGTCGCACGCTGCTCAAGCGCATGCAGAAGATGGCAGCCGAGGAAGGCCTGTCGCTTGAAGACGTAATGGAAGGTTCCGCCCCCGCGACCCCCGCCAACGAAGCGGCGCCAAAGCGCACCCGCCGCACGGCGGCAAAAAAGGCGAAGGCGCCATCGGTAGTCAAATACCGCAACCCGTCGAATCCCGAGCAGGGCTGGAGCGGTCGTGGCCGCAAGCCGAAATGGGCGGTCGACTGGATTGCGCAGGGCAAATCCCTCGACGAACTGGCCGTCTGAACCGCAATTACAGCGGGAAACCGTCATCGCTCGATTCCTGCCGGCCGCACGCCGCACTGCCGGCAGGAAGCAGAAAGGGAAACAAGGGTGGTAATCAGTCCGCCGACAGTGGCGGCACGACGCCTCCCCTGCCACGCTGAATGTACACGCCCACGCGCCGCACGCCTTTCATGACGCCGATCTTGGCAATGCGAATCTTTACCCACGGCGCACCGAATTCCTCGAAGAGCAGATTGACGACGAATTCACCCAGCGTCTCGATGAGGTTGAAGCGGCGCTGGGCGAGTTCCGCACGTATGCGTTCGGTCACGGCAGCGTAGTCGATGGTGTCGGCAATGTCGTCGTGCTCGGCCGCAGCGTCCGGCACACCAAAGGTAAGATTGAGCTCGACCGTTTGCGGGGCGGCTTTTTCGCGCTCGTAAATGCCGACCCAGGCCTGCAGGCGCAATTCCTCGATGAAGATGAAATCCATGCTGTTTCCCGATTAGAATCGCGCCGATTCTATATCGGATGTGCGGTCGCGCCGAACCCGGCCGCTTCGCGCACCGTTCCGAACCGGAAATGATCGGCCCTGCCGCGCGGGGCGCGGAGAAACGATGTCCCTGATCCTTGTGCTTGTCGCCGCCTACCTCGTTGGCTCGATTCCGTTCGCCGTGGTCACCAGCAAGCTTCTCGGCCTCGAGGATCCGCGGCGCTACGGTTCGGGCAACCCGGGGGCGACCAACGTGCTGCGCAGCGGCAACAAGGGTGCGGCCGCCCTCACGCTTCTGGGTGATGCACTCAAGGGCTGGGTCGCGGTCTGGGCTGCGGGCCGGCTGGGCTTCGCCCCGGCGGAGGCGGCGCTCGCGGGCCTGGCGGCCTTCCTCGGCCACGTGTTTACGATCTTCCTGCGCTTCAATGGTGGCAAGGGCGTGGCCACGGCGCTCGGCGTGCTCGCCGGCATCAGCGGCCAGATCGCATTGTTCTGCGCCGCGGTCTGGCTGGCAGTCGCCTTCACCACCCGCTATTCATCGGTCGCGGCCCTGGCGGCGGCGGCGGCCTCGCCGATTGCAGGCCTGATCTTTCTCGGGCCGCGACCCACGATCGCCGTCCTGCTGGTGATGGCGGGCGTGCTGTTCTGGCGTCACGCGCCCAATATCAAGCGCCTCCGCGCCGGCACCGAAGGCCGCATCGGAGGCAGGAAGGGCTGATCACATGATCACGCGCCGCCTTGGGCCCGATCGCAATCAGGCCACCAGCTCAGCCGGGGGAGCAAGCTCGCTCATCGGCCAGCGCGGGCGGATGCGCACGGCCGGCGCCAGGATCCGGCACTCGCCGGCGGCAAGCCGCAGCGCCCCGGCAAAGGCGATCATCGCCCCGTTGTCGGTGCACAGTTCGGGTTCGGGGTAGAACACGCGTCCGCCGTGCCGCGCCACCGCCGCATCGAGGGCCTGGCGTAGACGGCGATTCGCGCCCACCCCGCCGGCAACGACGAGCGTCTTGAGGCCGGTCTTCTTCATCGCGGCCAGCGCCTTGGCACACAGCACATCGACCACCGCCTCCTGGAACTCGGCCGCAAGGTCGGCCTGGCGCCCGGGCTGCCAGTCGGGCGCCGACACGACGTTGAGCACCGCCGTCTTGAGCCCGCTGAAGCTGAAATCCAGGTCGCCAGAATGCAGCATCGGCCGCGGCAGCCGGAACCGGCCCGCAACACCCGACTCGGCCGCGCTCGCAAGCTGCGGCCCGCCCGGATAACCGAGGCCGAGAAGCTTGGCCGTCTTGTCGAAGGCCTCGCCCGCCGCATCGTCGACCGACTCACCCAGCAGCGCATAGTCGCCCACGCCGCGCACCCTCATCAGTTGTGTATGGCCGCCGGACACCAGCAGGGCGACGAAGGGGAACGCCGGCGGATCGGCCGACAGCAGCGGCGACAGCAGATGGCCCTCGAGATGATGGATCGGCAGAGCCGGGATACCGCGCGCCAGTGCGAGCGCTTCGGCCACGCTGGCGCCGACCAGCAGCGCCCCGGCCAGCCCCGGCCCGGCGGTGTAGGCCACGGCGTCGATCTCGTCGACCGTGAGCGCAGCCTCGGCCAGAGCCTGGCGCAGCAGCAGCGGCAGGCGGCGGATGTGGTCGCGCGAGGCGAGTTCGGGCACCACGCCGCCGTAGGCCGCGTGCAGATCGATCTGCGAGTGCAGGCTGTGGCCGAGCAAGCCGCGCTCGGTGTCGTACACCGCAACCCCGGTCTCGTCACACGAAGTCTCGATGCCCAGTACTTTCATGACGCCCATCCGTTTGATTCGGAGCGCTATTTTAACCGCGCCGCAGCCTTCGCGGGCGCCGCGGCGCTTGCCATGCCGGCCTGCCTCGTTTATATTCGCCGTCTTTCTGCCCACTAGACACCCCAAGGAAGTCCGCAATGCCCGGTATCCGCGTCAAGGAAAACGAGCCGTTTGAAGTTGCGATCCGCCGCTTCAAGCGCACTATCGAGAAGACCGGTGTGCTGACCGAGCTTCGCTCCCG
>JBFGZP010000201.1:0-6432 GCA_041586695.1 Thauera sp. | reverse complement strand
CGGCCGGCGAAGGTGGATCTGCGGCGCGATGGTGGCGCGGTCGAGAAAGACGATCTTGTGCATTGGCTCGATTCCTTGGACTGGGGTCAGAGGCGGCGCTTGACCGCGCCGACGATGGCGGCAGGGGTGATGCCGAAGTGCCCAACAAGACATCCGCGGCCCCTTGTGTGCCAAACCGGCATGCCGGCGAAACTTCCGCGGTCACCTGGATAGCGGCTACAGCCGAAGCGTACCGCAGCTCCAACGACGATGCGCACGGTCGGCGCGGACGACGACGGTGATCCCTTTTGCCGCTGCCCCATTTCTTGCTGCGACCCGATGGATCGAACGTCGCAGCGCTATCGGCAAGACGCCCCAGGCGCGAAAGCTCACGCGTGGGGCGTCTTGGTTCCGGAGGGGGCTTCGACCCGCTCCGTGTCCTATTTCTCCACGAAGGCGCGCTCGATGACGTAGTCGCCGGGCTCGCCGATGCGGCGCGAGGCCTTGAAGCCGCGGCCGTCGAGCAGCTCGCAGCAGTCCTTGATCATCGCCTGGCTGCCGCAGATCATGATGCGGTCGTGGGCCGGGTCGATCTCGGGCAGGCCGATGTCGGTGAACAGCTTGCCCGAGTCGATCAGCTCGGTGATGCGGCCATTGTTGCGGAAGGGCTCGCGGGTGACCGTCGGGTAGTAGATCAGTTGTTCGCGCACCTGCTCGCCGAAGAACTCGTTGTCGGGCAGGTGGGCGGTGATGAAGTCGGCGTAGGCGAGCTCGGACACCGTGCGCACGCCGTGCATCAGCACGACTTTTTCGAAGCGCTCGTAGGTTTGCGGGTCCTGGATCACGCTCAGGAAGGGGGCGAGGCCGGTGCCGGTGGACAGCAGGTAGAGGTTTCGGCCCGGGTTGAGGTCGTGCAGCACCAGCGTGCCGGTGGGCTTCTTGCTGACGACGATCGGGTCGCCCTCGCGCAGGTGCTGCAGGCGCGAGGTCAGCGGGCCGTCGGGCACCTTGATGCTGAAGAACTCCAGGTGCTCCTCGTAGTTCGGGCTGGCGATGCTGTAGGCGCGCGTGAGTGGACGCTCGCCGACCTCGAGGCCGATCATGACGAACTGGCCGTTTTCGAAGCGCAGACCGGGATCACGCGTGGTGCGGAAGCTGAACAGCGAATCGTTCCAGTGATGGACGCTGAGGACGCGCTCGGTAACCAGGTTGCTCATGATGTGTGTCACCCGATGCGGAATTTGGATGGCTCGATTCTAGGTGAGCTTTATTACCTGTTTTGTGTATAATTCGGATAACACTTACCTGGTTTGCCTATATGCGATACACCTTGCGTCAGATCGAGACCTTCGTCGCCGTCGCCCGCAGCGAAAACGTGTCGCGTGCGGCCGAGGCGCTCAACCTGTCGCAGTCGGCGACGAGCGCGGCGCTGGCCGAACTGGAGAGCCAGTTCGACCAGCAGCTGTTCGATCGTCATGGCAAGCGCCTGCGCCTGAACGAGCAGGGCCGCCTGCTGCTGCCCAATGCGGTGGAGCTGCTCGATCGCGCCGAAGAGATCGAGGCGCTGCTGCGCGGCGAGCGCGGTCTGGGCAGCCTGCGGGTGGGGGCGACGCTAACCATCGGCAATTACCTGCTGCCGCTGATCGTCTCCGGCTTCCTGCAGCGCCATCCGGAGAGCCTGGTGAAGCTGGAGGTGCACAACACGGCGACGATCGCCGCGATGCTGCAGCGCTACGAGATCGATCTCGGCCTGATCGAAGGCCAGGTACGCGAGGCGGAACTGGAGTCCGAGCCCTGGGTGGAGGACGAACTGGTGGTGTTCTGCGCGCCTTCGCATCCGCTGGCCGGGCGCCGTTCCGTGCGTTTCGAGGAGATCGCCTATCAGCCGTGGATTCTGCGCGAACGCGGCTCGGGTACGCGCGAGACCCTCGATCAGGCGCTTCGGCACTGGCCGGGAGGCGTGGTGCCGCGGCTCGAGCTGGAACACACGGAGGCCATCAAGCGTGCGGTGGAAAGCGGCATGGGCCTGAGCTGCCTTTCGCGGCTGGCGCTGCGCGACGCCTTTCGCCGCGGCAGCCTGGTGGCGCTCGAAACGCCGGAACTCGACCTGCGCCGCAGCTTCAATTTCGTCTGGCACCGCGGCAAGTACCACAGCGCGGCGATTCGCAGGTTTCTCGACGATTGCCGCGCTTTCACCGCCGGGGCGCAGCGCAGCCACGACATCTCGCTGCCGCCGGTGGCCTGAGCGGGCTTACTCGGCGGCGCGGCGGCGGAAATCGCGCGGCCGAAAACCGAGCGCGAACAAGGTGGCGAAATACGCCACGGCGCCGGCCACCACCACCGCCGCAAGCCGCAGCCCGCGCTCGAACCCACCGGTCTGCAGCCACAGGGCCGCCGGCCCCGCGCCGAACCACAGCACCACGCCCATCACCACCAGGGCGATGCCGAGCTTGAGCCAGAACGCGCCCCAGCCCGCCTGCGGCAAGTACACCTTGCGCGCGCGCAGGCCCCGATAGAGCAGGCCGGCGTTGAGGCAGGACGCGAGCCCGATCGACAGCGCCAGCCCGGCGTGCTGCAGCGGCACGATGAAGGCGAGGTTCATCAACTGCGTTGCCGCGAGTGTGATCAGCGCGATCTTCACCGGCGTGCGGATGTCCTGGCGGGCGTAGAAGGCGGGCGCAAGCACCTTCACCAGGATCAGGCCCGTCAGCCCGACGCTGTAGGCCACCAGCGCGCTGCGCGTGTGCATGACGTCGAAAGCGGTGAAGGCCCCGTAGTTGAAGAGCGTCGCCACCAGCGGGACGGCGAGGATCGCCAGGGCGAGTGCCGCCGGCAGGGTGAGCATCAGGGTCAGGCGCAGCCCCCAGTCGAGCAGCGAGGAGAAGCCTTCGGGGTCTTGCTTCGCATGCAGCCGCGACAGGCTCGGCAGCAGGATCGTGCCCAGCGCGACGCCGAGCAGGCCGGCGGGGAACTCCATCAGGCGGTCGGCGAAGTACAGCCACGAAACGCTGCCGCTTTGCAGGAAGGAGGCGAAGATGGTGTTGATCAGCAGCGAAATCTGGCTCACCGACACGCCGAGCGTCGCCGGTGCCATGAGCTTGAGGATGCGACGCACGCCGGGGTCCGCGGTGTCGAGCTTGAAGCGCGGCAGCATGCCGATCCGCGCCAGGGGCCGGATCTGCAGCAGCACCTGGGCCACGCCGCCGATGAAGACCGCCCAGGCCAGCGCCAGCACCGGCGGGTCGAAGTAGGGCGCGGCGAACAGCGCCATGCCGATGAAGCTCAGGTTCAGCAGCACCGGCGTGAAGGCGGGAATCGCGAACCGGCTCCAGGTATTGAGCACGCCGCCGGCGAGCGCGACCAGGGCCATGAAGAAGATGTAGGGAAAGGTGATGCGGGTGAGCTCGACGGTGAGGGCGAACTTCTCGGCGTCGTCGGCGAAGCCCGGCGCCGATACATATATGATCGCCGGCGCCGCCAGCGCGCCGAGCGCCGCCACCAGCGCCACGATCAGACCGAGGAGGGTGGCGACGCGGTTGACCAGCGCGTTCGTCGCCTCCGGGCCCTGGCGGTTCCGGTACTCGGCCAGGATGGGAACGAAGGCCTGCGAGAACGCGCCTTCGGCGAACATGCGCCGCAGCAGGTTGGGGAGGCGGAAGGCGACGAAGAAGGCGTCGGTGGCCAGGCCCGCGCCGAAGGAACGGGCGATGACGAAGTCGCGGACAAAGCCCAGGATGCGGGACAGCAGCGTCATGCCGCTGACGGTGGCGAGGGCGCGCAGGAGATTCATGCGGGGAGGTCGGCGAGGCCAGCAACGGCAAAGCGCGCATCATAGCCGGGTTGCGTTGGTGAATGGCTTCGCGAATGGCATGAGGGCGAAGATATCGGCACCGGCGCGGCACCGGCGCGATCCAGCGGATATGTTCTTGCGCGCGGCTTCCACAGCGTATAGAATCGCGGGTTTTCAAGAACCACCAAACGGAATTACATCTATGGCCAACTCGGCACAAGCTCGCAAGCGCGCCCGTCAGGCAGTCGTGGCTCGCGGTCACAACGCCAGCCTTCGCTCCCGCCTGCGTACCGCGATCAAGGCCGTCCGCAAGGCCATCGTGGGTGGCGACAAGGCGGCGGCTCAGTCGGTCTTTCGCACCTCGATGAGCACGATCGACAGCATCGCGGACAAGAGAATCATCCACAAGAACAAGGCCGCTCGTCACAAGAGCCGTCTGTCGGCCGCCGTCAAGTCGATGGCCGCCTGATTCACGCTGGATGTCGCCCCGTGCAGGGGCAATAAGAATGGCGACCTGAGGGTCGCCTTTTTTTGTTGGTTCCGCTCGCTGCGTCGGCTGGGTCCGAGGCCGATGAGCGAAACGGTCTGGTGTTCAGACCGGTTCGTCGCCCATCCAGTCGATCTGCAGATGGTTGTCGTTGGCGAAGTTGATCAGGAACTTGTAGGCCAGCGGCTCGATGTCGTAGAGCCGGGCGTCGACCAGAACGGTCTTCTCACCCGCCAGGGTACAACCGGGGCGCACGTAGGGGGAGTACATCATGCGGTTGTCGGAGCCGAAGGCCGACATGATGCCGCACAGGCGATCCGCCCAGTCACTCGGGCGGAACTTCCTTCCTTCCCTCGTGACCCCGACGATGACAAAGTTTTCGATCTTCTGATTCATGTGTCGCGCCATGGCGGCTTCGGGGCGTAGCGCATGCCAGCCAGCCTGCGGTGGGCGGTGCGCAAAACGGGGCGAATTCTAGCAGAAAACGCATGGCGTCATGGTTCGCCGGTGTGTCCGTCGGGCGGGTTTCGGCGCCGGGAAGGCGCGTGGCGCCGATGGCGGGTAGAAAGTCGGCCTGCTCGATGGCGGTGCGTGGTAGCTGAAGGGCCGGCCTTGGGCCGCGGAGAGGTCCAAGGCGCGGATGGCGGCTTTGAACCCGGCCCGGCGGCGGACCCGCCCGGGGCCGCCAATCTGTACAGGAGCCGGCCTTTCGGCTTAAAATCCAGCCTCTTTCCTGCACGGCGGCACCTGCCGCCGTGCGCGTTTACAGCTTCGTCCTGATCGGGGTTAAGCATGTCCCATGTCATGAACACCTACGCCAGACTGCCCGTCGCCTTTTCGCACGGGGAGGGCGTATGGCTCTACGATGAGACTGGCAAACGTTATCTCGATGCGCTGTCGGGCATCGCCGTTTCCACGCTCGGTCACAATCATCCCCGCCTGGTGAAGGCCATCGCCGAGCAGGCGGGCAAGGTGCTGCACACATCCAACCTGTATCGCATTCCGCTGCAGGAGCAGCTCTCCGACCGCATCGCCGAGCTCTCCGGCATGGACGAGGTGTTCTTCTGCAACTCCGGCTGCGAGGCCAACGAGGCTGCGATCAAGCTCGCGCGCTTCTACGGCCACCAGAAGCGAGTGGACGTGCCGCACGTCATCGTGATGGAAAACGCCTTCCACGGCCGCACCCTGGCGACCCTGTCCGCCACCGGAAATCGCAAGAGCCAGGCCGGCTTCGAACCGCTGGTGTCGGGCTTCATCCGCGTCCCGTACAAGGACATCGCCGCCATCCGCCAGGTCGGCGAGCACAATCACAGCGTCGTCGCCGTGATGATGGAGATGATCCAGGGCGAGGGCGGCATCAACATCGCCGACGAAAGCTTCCTTCGTGATCTGCGCGCGCTGTGCGACGACCGCGGCTGGCTGCTGATCTGCGACGAGGTGCAGTGCGGCATGGGCCGCACCGGCAAGTGGTTCGGCTGGCAGCACGCCGGCGTCAAGCCCGACGTGATGACGCTGGCCAAGGGGCTGGGCTCCGGCGTGCCGATCGGCGCCTGCGTCACCGCGGGTCGGGCCGCAGGCCTGTTCAAGCCCGGCAACCACGGCTCCACCTTCGGCGGCAATCCGCTGGCCTGCGCCGCGGGCCTGGCCACGGTGAACACGATCATCGACGACAAGCTGATGGAAAACGCCGTCGCCGTGGGCGAAGCGATCCGCTCCGGCCTGGCCGAGGCGCTCAGGGGCGTCAAGGGCCTGGTGGAGATTCGGGGCCGCGGCCTGATGATCGGCATCGAACTCGATCGTCCCTGCGCCGAACTCGTCGGCAAGGGCCTGGAGGCCGGCCTGCTGATCAACGTCACCGCCGAGCGCGTCGTGCGCCTGCTGCCGCCGCTGACCTTCTCCGAGGCGGATGCGCAGGCGCTGGTGTCGTCGCTGGCGACGCTGATCCGCAACTTCCTCACGCAGGGCTGAAACAGGGCAAGCCGATGACCGCACTCAGACATTACCTGCAGTTCAAGGATTTCAGCCGCGACGAATACGAGCACGTGTTCCGGCGCGCGAAGTGGATCAAGGACAAGTTCAAGCGCTACGAGCCCTACCATCCGCTGTTCGACCGCACCCTGGTGATGATCTTCGAGAAGGCCAGTACGCGCACGCGCCTGTCCTTCGAAGCCGGCAT
>JBFGZP010000200.1:0-6446 GCA_041586695.1 Thauera sp. | reverse complement strand
CGCCGGTGCGCTGAACATGATCAACTCGGTCGCGGCCGCCTACGCGGAGAAATCGCCACTGGTCGTGCTCTCCGGCGGGCCTGGCCTGGGCGAGTCGCGTTCCGGCCTGCTGCTTCACCATCAGGCCAAGACGCTCGATTCGCAGTTCCAGATCTTCAAGGAGATCACCTGTGATCAGGTGAGGCTCGACGACGCCGAGCGCGCCCCGGCCGACATCGCGCGCGTGCTCGCCAAATGCCTGCGCCACTCGCAGCCGGTGTACATCGAGATCCCCCGTGACATGGTCGCCAGGCCCTGCCAGGCGGTGGTAGCCGAGGCCGAGCCGGCGGTCGACGACGAGGCGCTCGACGCCTGTGTCGAGGAGATCCTGGCGCGCCTGGCGCGTGCCAGCGCGCCGGTGCTGATGGCGGGCGTCGAGGTGCGGCGCTTCGGCCTCGAGGACAAGGTCGCCGAACTGTCGCGCCGCCTCGGGCTGCCGGTGGTGACCAGCTTCATGGGCCGTGGCATGCTGGCGGACGCCGACGCGCCGCTGGTGGGTACCTACATGGGCTGTGCCGGCCTGCCCGAGGTAACGCGGCTGGTCGAGGACTCGGACGGCCTGTTTCTGCTCGGCGTGATCGTGTGCGACACCAATTTCGCCGTTTCCGAGAAGAGCATCGACCTGCGCAAGACCATCCAGGCCCTCGACCGCCGGGTGACGATGGGCTACCACACCTATCCCGAGGTCCCGCTGGACGCACTGGTGGATCGCCTGCTGGCGCGCGTACCGGCGGTGGACAAGGCCTTCGAAGTCGTCGCTTCCGTGTTCCCGCGCGGGCTGGTGGCAGACGATGCGCCGATCTCGCCGTCCGACATCGCCACCGCGGTGAATGACCTCATGGCCGAGCATGGCAAGCTGCCGATCGCCTCGGACATGGGTGACTGCCTGTTTACCGCGATGGACATCGAGCATACGGCCCTGGTGGCACCGGGGTACTACGCGACCATGGGCTTCGGTGTGCCGGCCGGGCTGGGCCTGCAGGCGGCGACCGGGCAGCGACCCTTGATCCTGGTCGGCGACGGCGCCTTCCAGATGACCGGCTGGGAGCTCGGCAACTGCCGGCGCTACGGCTGGGATCCGATCGTGCTGCTGTTCAACAACACCAGTTGGGAGATGCTGCGCACCTTCCAGCCCGAGTCCAGCTTCAACGATCTCGACCACTGGGGCTTTGCCGAAATGGCCGCTGGCATGGGCGGGAACGGCGTCAGGGTGAGCACCCGTGCCGAACTCAAGGCGGCGCTGGACGTGGCGATGGCACGGCGTGGCCGCTTCGAGCTGATCGAGGTGACGATTCCGCGCGGGGTCTTGTCGCAGACCCTGGCGCGCTTCGTCGAGGGTGTGAAGCGCCTCAACGCGGCAAAGTAGGTCGCGCGGGCCTGAAGCGCGAGGCGGGCAGAATTTGCGCCCGCCTCGCGCCGAGGCCTCACTCGCTGGTCTTGCTGCCGGTGCGCTTGCGCGCGGGCGGTTTTTCCGCCTTGTCGGCGGTCGCGGCCTTCTTCTTGGCGGCGGCCCTGGCTGTCGTCGCGGTTTTTTCTGCGCCCGCCTTGCCGGCCGCGGCGCTCTTGGCAGCCGGCTTGGCGCCGGCCTTCGGCGTCTTCGCCTCGAACTCGAAGCCGACCTTGCCGTCGGCGCCGCGCACCAGGTAGGCGGAGAACTTGCGCCGCGTACGCGCGGACACGAAGCCCTTGAGCAATTCGGTCTTGCCTTCGGTAAGCAGCCTCACCATCTGTTCGCGCTCGATCGGCTGCTGCAGGATGATCTTGCCGGAGCGGAAATCGCAGCTCTTGCCCGGGCCGACGGACTTCTCGCACACGTAGGCCATGCCGTGCTCGAACACCCGCGCCTGGCACTTGGGGCAGGCACCGACAGGTTCCTGGGCGGAGAAATCCACCGGTTCGGCTTCCTCGCCTTCCTTCGGCTGACCGAAATCGAACGCCGGCAACTTGTCCTCGTTGAGGACGATCTCGGCGTTGAACAACCGTCCCATCTTGTTGCGAAAGCCCAGCAACGGCCCGACCTTTCCTTCGCGCAGCAGGGTCTCGATCTCGTCGATCTCGAACTGGCGGCTGGCGACGATCTTCCAGGTACTCCAGTCGCAGCTCTGACAGGCGAACTTCTTGTAGTTCTCCTTCACCGTGCCGCCGCATTTCGGGCATGGCGTCGCGAGCGTGGCGAAGTCGCCGGGCACGGTGTCGGACTCGAAGCGCTTCGCGCGCTCCACGACCTCGCGTGCCATCTCGGCGATCTCCTTCATGAAGGCTTCGCGCGAGAGTTCGCCACGCTCCATCTGCGCGAGCTTGTATTCCCATCCCCCTGTGAGTTCGGGCGAGGTCAGCGCGTTCACGCCCAGGCCCTTGAGCAGGGTGATCAGCGAGAAGGCCTTCGCGCTCGGGATCAGCTCGCGGCCTTCGCGGTGGATGTACTGCTCGGCAATCAGGCCTTCGATGATCTGTGCCCGGGTGGCCGGCGTGCCGAGGCCGCGCTCGGCCATCGCCGCGCGCAGTTCTTCGTCGTCCACCATCTTCCCAGCACCTTCCATCGCCGACAGCAGCGTCGCTTCGTTGTAGCGTGCCGGCGGCTTGGTCTGCAAAGCCTTGACCAGGATGTCGTCGGTGCTGACGGTCTCGCCCTGGGTCACCGCCACCAGCTGCGGTGCGCCGCCTTCCTTGGCGTCCTTGTCCTCGTTGGCGGCTTCCTTGCCGTATACCGTGAGCCAGCCGGGATTCACCAGCACCTTGCCCTCGGTCTTGAAGGCTTCGCCCTCGACGCGCGTGATGCGGGTGGTGATGCGGTATTCGGCCGCCGGGTAGAACACGGCGAGGAAGCGGCGGGTGACGAGGTCGTAGATCTTCTGCTCGGCTTCGGACAGGCTCTTCGGCAGGGTGCCGGTCGGAATGATTGCGAAGTGATCGGAGATCTTGGCGTTGTTGAAGATGCGCTTGTTGGGCTTCACCCAGCCCTGCTTGGCGATCTCGTTGGCAAAGGGCGCGTAGGCGTCGGGCAGGCTGCGGATCACGTCCGTCACCGTGCCGAGGTAGTCCTCCGGCAGCGCGCGCGCGTCGGTACGCGGGTAGGTCAGCACCTTGTGGCGCTCGTACAGCGCCTGCGCCAGCTGCAGGGTGACGCGGGCGGAGAAGCCGAAGCGGCCGTTGGCTTCGCGCTGCAGGCTGGTGAGATCGAAAAGCAGCGGCGAGAGCTGGGTCGATGGCTTGGCTTCCTCGGTGACCGTGCCCGGCTTGCCCTCGCACTTCGCCCGGATCGCTTCGGCCTTCGCCTGTTCCCACAGGCGGAAGGCGGTGGCGTGCTCGTCTCCTTCGGGGCGCTTGAATTTCTCGTCGAACCAGCGCCCCGGGTAGGTGCCGGCGGCGCAGCCGAAGCTCGCTTCCAGTTCCCAGTAGTCGCGCGATTTGAACTTGCGGATGCGATCCTCGCGCTCGACCACGAGCGCCAATGTGGGCGTCTGCACGCGGCCGACGGTGGTGAGGTGGAAGCCGCCGGTCTTGGAATTGAACGCGGTCATCGCACGCGTGCCGTTGATGCCGATCAGCCAGTCGGATTCGGCACGGCAGATCGCGGCGTTGCGCAGGCCCTCGACCTCGCGCGCGGCGCGCAGATGGGCGAAGCCGTCACGGATCGCTGCCGGCGTCATCGACTGCAGCCACAGGCGCTGCATCGGCTTGTTGGTGCCGGCGTGCTGGGCGATGAAATTGAAGATCAGCTCGCCCTCGCGCCCGGCGTCGCAGGCGTTGATCAGGCCGCCGACGTCCTTGCGCTTGATCAGGCGGGTGAGCAGGCGCAGGCGGTCGTTGGTCTTCTCGATCGGCTTGAGCGCGAAGTGCGGCGGAATCATCGGCAGGTGCGCGAAGGTCCATTTGCCGCGCTTGACCTCGTACTCCTCGGGCACGGCGAGCTCGAGAAGGTGACCGACGGCGGATGACAGCACGTAGTCGTCGGACTCGAAGTAGTCCTTCTCCTTGGTGAAGCCACCCAATGCCCGGGCGATGTCCTGCGCTACGGAAGGCTTCTCCGCAATGATCAGTTGCTTGCTCATGCTTCGCGACGATTCGGGCGCGCCGTTGCCGGCGTCCCGCTTTGATTGGTTGAGAAGCGGCGGATCATAAAGAGCCGCCGGTCGGCCCTGCAAGCCGGCGGTTCGAACCGGCTCAGTGCGACAGGGGCTGGTAGTCGTAGTCGTCTTCCTCGTTGAGCAACTCGTCGACGATCAGCGTGTCCATCGGCTGTTCCTGCTGCCACAGCACCATCAGCACGATGACCTTCAGGCGATCGAGGGTGATGGCGAAATCATCGAGCGCCATTGCGCGCTCGATGATCAGTTCGCGATTGGCCGCGTCGAGCGCACCTGCGCTCTCGAGAAAGCTCAGGAAACCACGGCATTCCGGGCTCAGGTGGGCGCATTCGACGTCGGCATAGATGCGCACCGAGTCGTCCGACGGTGCGATGCCTGGGTGAATGTCGCGCGCCACGCGGCGCAGACCGGCGAGCCATTCGAGTGCGTCGGAAATCTCCTCGTCCTCGAAGCCGGCGGCAGACAGCTTGCGCGCAAGCTGGTCCGACTCGGGGCAGGCGCCGGCGTGGATGTAGCTTTCGAAAAGGTATACGAGGATGTCGAACAAAACGGCCTCTCCAGCGGGCGGAAGGAATTCCGCGGGTGACGCCCCGGCTGCGGGGCGGGTGATGCGAATGCAGTGTCGCCGGAAATCAGACGCGTTGGAAGCGGCCACCGGGCAGGCGTGCGACGTGTCCGTCCAGCTCAAGTGGCAGCAGGATGGCGTACAGCGCGTCGACCGTCAAGCCGCAGCGGGGGGCCAGGGTGTCGATGTCGACCGGGTCGTGACCGATGGCCCGAAGCACGCGCGCGGCCTCGCCATCGAGCGCGAGGCCTTGCTGCGCAGCGGGCTCGGGGGGCGCGGACCGGGCACGGGAGGATGCCGTGGCGCGCCTCGGCGCCTGGCTGGGCCCCGGGCCCCAGCCCAGGCGGCCGCGCAGTTCCTCGACCACGTCCTCGGCCGTTTCCACCAGCTTGGCGCCGTCGCGAATCAGGCGATGGCAGCCGCGGGCCAGCGGCGAATGAATCGAGCCGGGGATCGCGAAGACTTCGCGGCCGCTCTCGGTGGCGAGACGGGCGGTGATCAGCGAACCGCTGTTGACCGCCGCCTCGACGACCAGCACGCCCTCGGCCAGGCCGGCGATGATGCGGTTGCGCCGGGGGAAGTTGTGTCGCAGGGCATTGGTACCGAGCGGCAGCTCGCTGACGATGGCGCCGGCGGCGGCGATCTCGCGTGCCAGCGTGGCGTTGCGTGCCGGGTAGATGCGATCGACACCGGTGCCGACCACCGCCACCGTGCCGCCCTGGCCGGCGAGTGCGCCGCGATGTGCGGCTGCATCGATGCCGAGCGCGAGGCCGCTGACGATGTTGAAGCCCTGATCGCTCAGGGCGCGGGCGAAGGCCTCGGCATTGGCCTCGCCCTGGGCGGTGGCGGAGCGGGCGCCCACCACGGCCAGTGCCGGACCTTGCAGCTGGGCGGGGTCGCCCTTGACGTAGAGCAGTACCGGCGGGTCGGCGATGTCGAGCAGCGCACGCGGGTAGCGGCTGTCGGCGAGGGTGATGACGTGGCTGCCGGGTTCGTCGGCCCAGGCCTGTGCACGCTCGATCCAATCCTGCGGGGGTGGTGCGAGCAGGGCATCGGCCGTTTCGGCGCCGACCACGCCGACGAGCGCGCTGCGACTGGCGGCGAATATCCGCTCAGGCAGGCCGAAGGCGGCGAGGAGGCTGCGCTGGCGTTCCGGCCCCAGGCCGGCGACCGCCGTCAGTCTGATCCAGTCGGCGAAATCGTCCGGGGCGGTCAATGGCAGCGTGGGTGTTCAGGGCTTGCGCACGACGTCGCCGATGGTCACCGGCCCGTCCGATTCCATCACCAGGGCGTAGGAGACGCGGTCGAAGACGCGGAACACGAACAGCATGCCGTAGCGCTTCTCGGGCAGCTTGAAGAACTCCTTGCCTTCGTCGCCCTTGAACTCGGCAACGCCGCGATCGCGGAACAGGGAGAGCACGTGACCGCGCTCCAGGCCATCGCGCTCGCCGGCGCCAAGGGCCACCACGTGCAGGCGGCCGGTCTCGGTGACGCCGCGGTAGATCGAGACCACGCGACCCTCGACAGGCTGCTCCGGCGCGCGCGGCGCGTAAGAGAACACCGACGGGCTCTCGCTCGGCAGCATCAGGTCGCCGATGCCGATCTCCTCGACCGCCGAGATGATCTCGAGCGTCGTCGGATTGCCGCGTTCGCTGACGCGCGCGGTGCCGAGATAGGCCGCCTCGTAGGCGATGATTTCGCGGGTGACGGGGTCGACCAGCGGCTGGGCCGGGCGGTAGATGTGCCAGGAGTCG
>JBFGZP010000199.1:0-6469 GCA_041586695.1 Thauera sp. | reverse complement strand
CCAGCACCGCCGCCACCTGATGGCCGGCGAGCGCCAGCCCGGCGCAGAGCTCGGCCGCGCGGGAACGGGATTCGTCGATGACGAGGACGCGAAGCATGGTGTTCCCTCAAGCAAGATTTGCACCGCGATCCGACGCGCGCGCGCCCTTCAGATATTCCCCGGACTCAGGCACAATACGCAATCAAGTTTGCATCACATCAAGTCGACGCAATAGTTGTTGCACACGAATTGCGTATCCCGTTGCTGCCCGGCAGATGCCTTAACCGACCTGATCACTCGCCCCGCGCGGTTTCGGATGAGGGATGGACATCAGGACATGCGGAGTTGTTCGAATGCCTGTGGAGGAACACGCCAGTGGTGAATCGGCCGCGCCGCGCACGGTACCCGAACTGCGCGACCTCGTGGCACAGATCGGGCGTGGCCAGGGGAGGGTGTCGCTGGGTGGCAAGGCACTTACCGTCGTCGCGAGGCTGGTAGAGCGCCCTGAGGAAGTTGCGGTGCGCTCGATCACCGAACTCGCTGCCAGGCTGGGCGTGAACGCCTCGACCCTGTCCCGCCTCGCCAGAACGCTTGGCTACGCGGGTTTTGCCGATTTCCAGAACGTCTTTCGCGACAACCTGGCGAGGGCACACCACAGCTTCTATAGCCAGCAGGGCCACCGGCTGATCGAAGGCACGGACCTGGAGGATGACTACATCGGCGTGGTGCTCAAGCTGGCGCAGGAATCGATCGGCAACGTGAACAGCCTGCTGTCCCAGCTTACCGCGCCCGAACTTCGCGAGGCCACCGGGCTCCTGGCCCACGCAAAGCGCGTCAGGGTGTTCGGCGTGCGCCAGATCCATGCCGTCACCGCGTCGCTGTGTTATGGCCTCGGCATGATTCGCTCCGACGTGTCGCCACTCGATGTGCCGGGCCAGGGAATCGCCGAGACGCTGGCACAACTGCAGAAGGATGACGTGCTGGTGGTGTCGACCGTCGCGCCCTACAGCCGCCGGGTCGCGGAAGTGGCCCGGGTGGCGAATGCCGCGGGCATTGTGGTTATCGCCATCACCGACACCCGCGCCTCGCCGCTGGCCGCACATGCTCGTCATGCTTTTTTCATTCCGCACGAGAGCAGCTACATCAGCAACAGCATCGGTGCCTACGTGGTGTTCTGCGAAGGCCTGGTGAACCTGGTGGCGAAGGAACTTGGCAGCAAGGCGCTCAAGGCCCTGGAACGCCAGGACAGGTTCATCGAATCCCTGAACATCGAAATCCGATGATTCCGCAGCCGCGGGCACTGGTGTGCTTCGCGCGCGGCAATTCAATTGAAGTTCGACTGGAGGAGACGAAAACATGATTAAAGAGTTCGAAACGATCATCTACGAAATGAAGGACGGCATCGCCGAGATCCGCCTGAACCGGCCGCAACGCCTCAATGCCGTCGTCCAGCAGCTCTACGACGAGGTCAACGCCGCGCTGGGCCGGGCCGAGGCCGACCCGGATGCGCGCGTGGTGCTGCTCACCGGCGAAGGGCGGGCCTTTTGCGTCGGCGCCGACCTCAAGGAGCACAAGGTCGGGCGCACCGCCTTCGACCGCCGCCAGTACCTGCTGGGCGAGCAGATCGTGTGCAAGCGCCTGATGCTGCTGAAGAAGCCGGTGATCGCCGCGGTCAATGGCTTCGCCCTCGGCGCCGGCGCCGAGATGGCGATCGCCTCCGACTTCGTGCTGATGGCCCAGAGCGCCAAGCTCGGCCTGCCCGAGATCAGCATCGGCGCCTTCCTCGGCGGCGGCGTCACCTACTTGCTGCCGCGCCTGGTCGGGCTGGCGAAGGCACGCGAGCTGGTGTTCCTCGGCGAACGTATCGGCGCCGATGAGGCGGTGCGCATCGGTCTGGCCAACCGCGCCCTGCCCGACGAGGGCTTCCTCGACGGCGCACGCGAGTTCGCCCGCAAGGTCGCCGGCAAGGCGCCGTTCTCGATGCAGCTCGCCAAGGAGCAGCTGAACATGGCTGCCGAACGCACCCTCGACGCGGCGCTGACGGCCGAGCTCGAAGGCATGATGTTCGTCAGCACGACCAAGGACTGGCAGGAAGGCGTCGACGCCTTCGCCGAAAAGCGCGCACCGATCTTCAGGGGAGAATGAACATGGACACGAGCACCAACGAGCCGAAAAAGACCAGCCCGCTGCACGAGTTCCTCGCGCCCGATTCGATCGCCATCGTCGGCGCCTCGGCCGACCCCACCAAGCGTGGCTACAAGGCCATGGTCGGCCTGATCAAGGATGGCTACAAGGGCAAGATCTACCCGATCAATCCCAAGACGGACATGATCCTCGGCATCAAGACCTGCCCCTCGCTGGCCGAGGTGCCCGGCCCGATCGATCTTGCCCTGGTGTGCACCCCGGCCTCCACCGTCCCCGGCCTGCTGGTCGAGTGCGGCAAGAAGGGGGTCAAGGGCGCGGTGATCCTCGCCAGCGGGTTCCGCGAGACCGGCGAGGCCGGCGCGAAGCTGGAGCAGCAGGTGCTCGACGCCGCGCGTGCCGGCGGCGTGCGCATCATCGGCCCCAACACCTCGGGCATGTTCAACCTGCACAAGAAGGTCAACCTGCTCGCCCTGGCCAACGTCCGGCCGGGCGACATCGGCTTCATTTCGCAGTCGGGCAACATGCTGCTGTCGCTGGTGCTGGAGGCCGAACACAACGGACACGTCGGATTTTCCACCTATGTCGGCCCGGGCAACCAGACCGACATCGGCTTCAACGACTATCTGCGCTATCTCGGCGAAGACCCGAACACCCGCGTCGCCACCCTGTACGTCGAAGGCTTCCGCGACGGCCAACGCTTTCTCGAGGCCGCGCGCGAGATCACCGCGGTCAAGCCGGTGGTGGTCTACAAGTCCGGCTCCACCGAGCAGGGTGCGAAGGCCGCCAGTTCGCACACCGGCGCGCTCGCCGGCAGCTACGCGATGACCTGCGACCTTTTGCGCCAGGTGGGCGTGAGCGTGGTGCAGCATTCGGACGAGATCCTGCCGGTCGCCGAAGGCCTCGGCCTGCTGCAGCAGGCACCGGGCAAGCGCGTGGCGGTGATCTCCGACGGCGGCGGCCAGGCCACGATCGCCTCCGACCGCCTGTCCGAGGCCGGCCTCGAGCTGGCCGTGCTCAGCGAGGCGACGAAGAAGCGCCTGGGCGAGATCCTGTTCCCACAGGCCTCGCTGGCAAACCCTGTTGACGTCGCCGGCAGCACCGACGCCAACCCCGCCCTGCTCGCCGACTGCATGGCGATCGTCGCCGAGGACGACAACGTCGATGCGGTATTCCTCGTCGGCATGTTCGGCGGCTACAGCATCCGCTTCGCCGAAGACCTGCTCGGCGGCGAGATGCGCGGCGCCGAGTCGATGATCGAACTGGGCCGCCGCAGCGAAAAGCCGCTGGTCATCTACAGCCTGTACGCGCCGATCCGCCCGCCCGCGCTGCGCCGCCTGCACGAGGCCGGCCTGCCGGTGTATGCCTCGCTCGAGAATGCGGTGCGCGTGCTCGCCGCGCTCGGCGAACGCGGCATCTACCTCAAGGACGCAGCCAATCACGAGGCTGTCCCCGCTGTGGTGCCGACGCCGGAGACCGAGGCGATCTTCGCCACCGCCAAGAACGAGGAGCGCGACCTGTTCGAGTTCGAGGCCAAGAACCTGCTGCGTGCCCATGGCGTGCATGTGGCGCCGGAAGTCATCGTGCACAGCGCCGACGAACTCGCCGGGGTCGCGTCCCAGTTCGGCGACCAGGCCCTGGTGATGAAAGTCGTCTCCAAGGACATCCTGCACAAGTCCGACGCCGGCGGCGTGAAGCTGAACCTGCGCGGCGAGGCGGCCCTGCGCGAGGCCTACGACCAGATCATGCGCTCGTGCCGCGCCTACCTGCCCTCGGCCACCATCCGGGGGGTGCTGGTGACACCGATGGCGCGCAAGGGCACCGAGGTGATCATCGGTGTCAGCCGCGACCCGATCTTCGGCCCGGTGCTGATGTTCGGCCTCGGCGGCATCTTCGTCGAGATTCTCGAGGACGTCGCCTTCCGCGCCATTCCGCTGTCGCGCCACGACGCCCGCTCGATGGTCGATCAGATCAAGGCGCGCAAGATCCTCGAGGGCGCGCGCGGCGAGGCCGCGGTCGACAAGGAGGCCCTGGTCGACCTGCTGCTCAAGGTCTCGAGCATCGTCGCCGCCTATCCGCAGCTGGCCGAACTCGACCTCAACCCGGTGCTGGCCTACGATGACGGCTACGCCGCCGTCGATGCCCGTGTGATCGTCAACTGGGCCGTCTGAGCGCCCGAAGGAAGACACCCGATGACACTACCGAAACTGAGCGACGCGCTGCTCGAGGTGGACAGCCGTATCGCCACCCTGACCCTCAACCGCCATGACGTGCGCAATGCGCTCACCGGCACCCGGCTGATCGACGACATCGTCACCGTCGCCGACTGGGTGAATCATTGCGAGGAGGTCTCGGTGCTGGTGATTACCGGCGCCGGCTCGGCCTTCTCCGCCGGTGGCAACGTCAAGGACATGGCCACGCGCGGCGGCGATTTCGCCGGCGATGTCGCCGAGGTCGCCGAGCGCTATCGCCATGGCATCCAGCGGATTCCGCTGGCGATGCAGCAGATCGAGATCCCGGTGATCGCCGCGGTAAACGGCCCGGCGATCGGCGCCGGCTTCGACCTCGCCAACATGGCCGACATCCGCATCGCCTCGAGCAAGGCCAAGTTCGGGGAGACCTTCCTCAACCTCGGCATCATCCCCGGTGACGGCGGCGCCTGGTTCATGCAGCGCCTGATCGGCTACCAGCAGGCCTTCGAGCTCACGCTCAGCGGGCGCATCGTAGATGCCGACGAGGCGCGCACGCTCGGCATCGCGCTGGAAGTGGTGGAGCCGGAGCAGCTGCTTGCGCGCACACGCGCGCTCGCGGAGCGCATGGCGGCCCAGCCGCCCAAGGCACTGCGCCTGACCAAGCGCCTGATGAAGATGGCGCAGCGCATGGAGCTGAAGGACTTCCTCGACCTGTGCGCGACCTTCCAGGGCATGTGTCACAACGAGCCCGAGCACCTCGAGGCGGTGCAACGCATGCTGAGCAAATAGGAGGCGGAGCATGGGCGGACTGCGGTTCGGTGGCCTGCTGGGCGGGCCGCTCGCGGCACTTCTGATCCTGCTGCTGCCTTCGCCGGCGGCGATGCCGGCGGAGGCCTGGCGCCTGGTGGCGATGGCGAGCTGGATGGTGATCTGGTGGTTGACGGAGGCCATACCGATCCCGGCGACCGCGCTCCTGCCGATCGTGCTGATGCCCCTGCTCGGCATCGACAAGATCGGGCCGGTCGCGGCCAATTACGCCAATCCGCTGATCTACCTGTTCCTGGGCGGTTTCCTGCTGGCGGCCGGGATGCAGCGGGTGGGGCTGCATCGGCGCATCGCGCTGCGGATCGTCAGCCTGATCGGCACCTCGCCGTCACGCATCATCCTCGGCTTCATGCTGGCGACGGCCTTCCTGTCGATGTGGATCTCGAACACCGCGACCACGATCATGATGTACGCGGTCGGGCTGTCGGTGATCGACTTCGTCGCGCAGCAGACAGACGACGCCGCGACGGTGCGCAATTTCGGCGTCGCGCTGATGCTGTCGATCGCCTACAGCGCCTCGATCGGCGGGGTCGGCACCCTGATCGGCACGCCGCCCAACGCCTTGCTCGCGAGCTTTCTGCAGAGCAACTACGGGATCGAGATCACCTTCTTCAACTGGATGCTGCTCGGCGTGCCGGTGGTGGCGGTGATGCTGCCGGTCACCTGGCTGCTGCTGACGCGGCTGCTGTTCCCGGCGCACCGCATCGCGATCGACGATCCCGCTGCAGTCGTCGTCCACGAGCTCGACGCGCTCGGCGCCATGTCGAGGGGCGAGAAGCTGGTGGCGATCGTGTTCCTGTGCGCGGCGCTGGGCTGGATCTTCCGCACGCCGCTGGCGGCGCTGACCGGCCTCGCCCTCGACGACACCATCATCGCGCTGGCCGCGGCGCTGGTGCTGTTCGCGGTGCCGGTATCGCGATCGAGGGGCGAGTTCGCCCTCGACTGGGAGGCCACGCGCAACCTGCCCTGGGGGGTCCTGCTGCTGTTCGGCGGCGGCCTGGCGCTGGCCAGCGGCTTCGGTGCCACCGGCCTGGCCGAGTGGATCGGCAAGGCCGTCGCCGGCGTCGAGATCAGCACGATCGCGCTCGTCCTGCTCGTCACCGTGGCGATCGTCTACCTGACCGAGATCACTTCGAACACGGCCTCGACCGCGACCTTCCTGCCGATCCTCGGCGCAGTGGCCGTCGGCCTGAGCCTGGACCCGCGCATCCTGACGGTGCCGGTGGCACTGGGCGCCTCGATGGCGTTCATGATGCCGGTGGCGACCCCGCCCAACGCGATCGTCTTCTCCTACGAGCAGATGAAGCTGGGTGACATGGTGCGCGCCGGCT
>JBFGZP010000198.1:0-6562 GCA_041586695.1 Thauera sp. | reverse complement strand
GAAATCCGTGCTCGCCCCGGCGGGTTCGCATTGCCGCGCCTGCATCAGGCGCCCATGGCCATCAGGCTGGCATTGCCGCCGGCGGCGGCGGTGTTGACGCTGACGCTGCGTTCATGGACGAGGCGGGTCGGATCGTATTCCGGTTCCGGCCGCAGCAGGGGCAGGATCGGACCGCCGCGCGCGGCCAGGCGGGCGCGCCAGCTGTCGGCTTCGGTGTCGGTGGCGTCGACCAGCAGGGCGTCGAGCGGCATGTCGAACCACTCCGCGCTCAGCATGAGCTCCTCGACGACGAGCTTGGGCATTGCCTCGACCAGGCTTCGGACCGGCGTCTCGTCGGCGAAGACGATGCGGTTGCCGGTGGCGAGCGCGGCCAGGACCTGATGCAGGCGCCCTGCCGTCGTGTCGGCGACGCCGGCGACGAGGCCACGGGGGACGAAACGCAGGCTGTTGTCCTCGCCGGTGGGGCCGGGGAGGACGAGGCGCAGGCCGCTGATCGTCTTGCTGCGGTAGGCATCGACCCGGTCGCGCAGGACGGCGGTGTCGTCGCCCTCGATCAGGGCGCGCGCGGCGCCGTCGAGCCAGGCGACGAAAGCGCGGAAGGCCTCGCCCTCGATGGCCGGGGCGGCGGCTTCGAGCGCGGGGCCGGGGCTGCGGCGCAGCAGGCGATGGAGGTAGAGCGGCCCGCCCGCCTTCGGCCCGGTGCCGGACAGGCCCTCGCCGCCGAAGGGCTGCACGCCGACCACCGCGCCGATGGTGTTGCGATTGACGTACAAATTGCCGACGTGGGCGCGCGCGATGACGCGCTCGATGGTCTCGTCGATGCGCGAATGCACGCCCATCGTGAGGCCGTAGCCGGAGGCATTGATCGCGTCCAGCAGGCGATCGAAGTCGCGGGCGCGGTAACGCAGAACGTGCAGGATGGGGCCGAACTGTTCGCGGCGGAGTTGGGCGATGTCGCCGATCTCGATGATCGTCGGCGCGACGAAGGTGCCCTGGCTGCAGTCCGGCGTCAGCGGCAGGCGGGTGACGCGGGTGCCGGTGGACTCCATCGCGGCGACGTGGCTTTCGAGCCCGGCCCGTGCCTCGGCGTCGATGACCGGGCCGATGTCGGTGCGCACATCGGCGGGATCCCCGATACGCAGTTCGGCCGCCGCGCCGCGCAGCATGGTCAGCACCGAATCGGCGATATCGTCCTGCAGGCACAGTACCCGCAGCGCCGAGCAGCGCTGGCCGGCGGAGTCGAAGCTGGAGGCGATGACGTCTGCGACCACTTGTTCTGCAAGCGCGGTCGAATCGACGATCAGCGCGTTCTGGCCGCCGGTCTCGGCGATCAGCGGCACGTTGCCGCCACGCTTGGCGAGGATGCGGTTGATCAGGGCCGCGACTTCGGTGGAACCGGTGAACATCACGCCATGCACGCGCGGGTCTGCCACCAGGGCCGCGCCGACGATCTCGCCCGCGCCGGGCAGCAACTGCAGCGCGGCGGCGGGGACGCCGGCCTCACGGAACAGCCGCACCGCGGCGGCGGCGATCAGCGGGGTCTGCTCGGCCGGCTTGGCCAGCACCGGGTTGCCGGCCGCGAGCGCCGCCGCAACCTGGCCGGTGAAGATCGCCAGCGGGAAGTTCCACGGGCTGATGCACAGCACCGGCCCGAGCGCGGGATGGGTGCCGTTGTCGAAGCTGCGCACCTGGACGGCGTAATAGCGGCAGAAGTCGACCGCCTCGCGCAGCTCCGCCAGCGCATTCGCCCACGACTTGCCCGCCTCGCGGATCGCCAGTGCCATCAACTTGTCGGCATCGCGCTCCATCAGGTCGGCGGCGCGTTCGAGGCAGGCTGCGCGGTGCGCGGGCGGCTGCATCGCCCACTCGGCCGCTGCGGCCGTGGCGGCGGCGAGCGCCGCGTCGACGTCAGCCAGGCCGGCGTCGACGACGTGGCCGACCACATCGGCGTGATCCGCCGGATTCAGCAGCGCGCGAGGCGTGCCGCCGGCGGGGCTGTCGTCGCCGAGCATCGGTCCGCACTGGTGGTCGGTGTCGCGATTGCGTGCCAGCGCCGCGGCGATGCGGCTGCGTACGGCTTCGCTGCCGAGATCGTGGCCGGCCGAATTGCGCCGTTGCCCACCGTACAGGTCGCCGGGCAGCGGGATGCGCGGGTGCGGCGCGCCGGCGAGCGCCTGGGCTTCCTCGACCGGATCGGCGATCAGTTCGTCGATGGCGACGTTCTCGTCCACGATGCGGTTGACGAAGCTGGTGTTGGCGCCGTTTTCCAGCAGGCGTCGCACCAGGTAGGCGAGCAGGGTCTCGTGGCTGCCCACCGGGGCGTAGATGCGCACCAGACGGCGGTGCTCGGGCCTGGCGACGATCTGGTCGTAGAGCGGCTCGCCCATGCCATGCAGGCACTGGAATTCGTAGTCGCCCGGCTTGTAGCCCTCGCCGGCCATGTGGAAGATCGCCGCCAGCGTGTGCGCGTTGTGGGTGGCGAACTGCGGGTAGATGTGCTCGCGGGCCGCCAGCAGCTTCTTCGCGCAGGCGAGGTAGGACACGTCGGTATGGAGCTTGCGCGTAAACACGGGGTAATCGGCCATGCCGTCGATCTGGGCGCGTTTGATCTCGGCGTCCCAGTAGGCGCCCTTGACCAGGCGCACCATCATGCGCTGGCCGCTGCGGCGTGCGAGGTCGATGATCCAGTCGAGCACGAAGGGTGCGCGCTTCTGGTAGGCCTGCACGACAAAGCCGAGGCCCTTCCAGCCGGCGAGCTCGTCATCGAGCGCAAGCGACTCGAGCAGGTCGAGCGAGAGGTCGAGGCGGTCGCACTCCTCGGCGTCGATGTTGAGGCCGATGTCGTAGCCCTTGGCGAGCACGCACAGCGACTTCAGGCGCGGCAGCAGCTCGGTCATGATGCGCTCGCGCTGCGACCAGACGTAGCGCGGATGCAGGGCCGAGAGCTTGACCGAGATGCCGTTGCCGTCGACCACGCCGCGGCCGGCCGAGGCCTTGCCGATGGCTTGGATCGCGCGTTCGTAGTCCTTGAAGTAGCGTTCGGCGTCGCGGGCCGTCATCGCCGCTTCGCCGAGCATGTCGAAGGAGTAGCGATAGCCGCGTTTCTCGGTCGCGCGCCCGCGCTCGAGCGCCTCGTCGATATCCCTGCCGGTCACGAACTGCTCGCCCAGCATGCGCATCGCCAGGTCCATACCCTTTCGGATCAGCGGTTCGCCGCCGCGCGAGAGCAGCTTGGTGAGCGCGCTCGACAGGCCTGCCTCGCTGCTGGTCGACACCAGGCGGCCGGTTACCAGCAAGCCCCAGGTGGCGGCATTGACGAACAGCGACGGGCTGTTGCCGAGGTGCGAGCGCCAGTCGCCATGCGCGAGCTTGTCGCGGATCAGGCGGTCGGCGGTTGCCTTGTCGGGGACGCGCAACAGCGCCTCGGCCAGACACATCAGCGCCACGCCCTCCTGGCTCGACAGCGAGAACTCCTTCATCAGGGCATCGACGCCGCTCGAGCGGCTGCGCTTGCTGCGCAGGCCGGCGACGAGGTCGTGGGCGAGCTTGCGGGTGCGGGCCTGCAGCGTGGCGTCCGCCCGCGCCGCCTCGACCAGCTGCGGCACGCACTCGGGTTCGGGCGTGCGCCACGCCGCGCTGATGCGCCGGCGCAGTTCGGAGCGGGGGGCGGCGGGCAGGGCGGCGGCCGCAGCAGCAGCAAGGGTTTCGGGCATCATCACGATAAAGGCTCCTGGAGGCGCGATCGGGTGCGGGAGGCGCCGGGTTCGCACACGGCGGCCGGAAAGTCCAATTGTTTTCGAAAAAGGATAGTTAATGGCTCCAAAGATCGGATTTATAAAGCCATAATTCCTTTTTCTTGATTTGTTGGCAGGCGAAAAGTCTGCTGCGCCGCAATGGATCGGATCGATCTGAAGATTCTTGCCGAACTGCAGGCAGACGCGCGCCTGTCGGTGGTCGAGTTGTCGCGCCGGGTCGGGCTGACCAAGACGCCGTGCGCCGTGCGCCTGCGCCGCCTGCAGAAGAGCGGCGTCATCCGCGGCTATCACGCCGAGCTCGACCCCGAGGCGGTGGGGGCCGGCCACATCGTCGTGGTGCAGGTCCTGCTAAGCAGCACCTCGGCGCAGGACCTCAAGCGCTTCAACGAGGCGGTGATGCGCATTCCGGAGATCGAGTCGTGCCACATGATCGCAGGGGACTTCGACTATCTTCTGAAGGTGAGGACGCGCGACATCACCGAGTATCGCAAGGTGATGGGCGAGCGGATATCGGAACTGCCGCGCGTCAAGCAGACGCACACCTATGTGGTGATGGAGGTGGTCAAGGACGAACGCTGCCTGCCGCTGAAGGGCGGCGGCTGAGGCCGCGCCGCGGCCGCGGAACAGCGCGGGGTCGGGTTCGCAGGCCCGCGCGGGCCGTTGGTGTAACATTCCGGCCAATTGACCTGCCGTGGCGGCTGCCGCGGTGATTCACGCAGAGACCGATCAATGGTTCCCCACCTGACGACCGCGCTGACCGGCCCGCTCCGGGAGCTGGAGAAGCAGTTTCTCGACAGCGCCGCAGACATCGAGAAATGGTTTCGCGCGCAGTGGCAGGACCACGTGCCGCCGTTCTACGCCTCGACCGACCTGCGCAACGCCGGCTTCAAGCTCGCGCCGGTCGACCTGAACCTGTTCCCGGGCGGCTTCAACAACCTCGGCGATGCCTTCATGCCGCTGTGTGTGCAGGCCGCGCAGGCGGCGATCGAGCGCATCTGCCCGGACGCGAGCAAGCTGCTGCTGATTCCCGAGAACCACACCCGCAACGAGTTCTACCTGCACAACGTGGCCAGGCTGGTGTCCATCCTGCGCCTCACCGGCCTGGACGTGCGCCTGGGCAGCCTGCTGCCCGACATCGTCGAACCCACGGTGCTCGCGCTTGCCAACGGCGCGAGGCTCACGCTCGAGCCGCTGCGCCGCAGCGGCTCCAGGCTCGGCCTGGACGGATTCGACCCCTGCGCGGTGCTGCTCAACAACGACTTGTCGGCCGGGGTGCCGCCGGTGCTCACCGGGCTGGACGAGCAGTGGCTGATACCACCGCTGCACGCGGGCTGGCATTCGCGCCGCAAGTCGCGTCACGCCGAAGCCTACGATCGCGTGGCGCGCGCCTTCTCCAGCGAGATCGGCATCGATCCCTGGCGCATCAATCCCGAGTTCGGCGTGTGCGGCCAGATCGACTTCCAGGAGCGCACCGGCGAGGAGTGCCTGGCAGAGCAGGTCGATGCGCTGCTCGGCCGCATTCGGGCCAGGTATCGCGAATACGGCATCGGCGACGACCCCTTCGTCGTCGTGAAGGCCGATGCCGGCACCTACGGCATGGGCGTGATGACGGTGAAGGACGCAGCCGAGGTCGTCGGCCTCAACCGCCGCCAGCGCAACAAGATGGCGGTGGTCAAGGAAGGCCTGCAGGTGCATGAGGTCATCGTCCAGGAGGGCGTGCACACCTTCGAGACGGTCGAGGCCGGCGTCGCCGAACCGGTCGTCTACATGATGGATCACTACGTGGTGGGTGGTTTCTACCGCGTGCATACCGAGCGCGGCCGCGACGAGAACCTCAACGCGTCGGGCATGCACTTCAAGCCGCTGGCCTTCGATACCTGCTGCATGCTGCCCGACGAGGCGCAGGGGCCGGATGCGCCGCCCAACCGCTTCTATGCCTACGGCGTGGTGGCGCGGCTGGCCCTGCTGGCGGCCTCGGTGGAGATCGAGGAGACCGCGCCGGCCGAGGAAGTCGAACTCGCCGCCTGAACCCGAAAACGGAAACAAAAATGACGCGTCGCCTAAAGCTTGCCTTCATCCTCGATCCCCTCGACGGCCTCAAGGCCTACAAGGATTCCAGTGTCGCCATGATGCGTTCCGCGGCGGCACGGGGCCACGAGATATGGACCATCCAGCGCCCGGCACTGACCTGGCGCGAGGGCGTGGTGATCGCGCGCTGCGTGCCCATCACGCCGCTCGACGGCGACGAGCCCTGGTACGCACCTGCCGGCATCGAGGAGGCTTTGGCGCTGGCGGCCTTCGATGCCGTGCTGATGCGCCAGGATCCGCCCTTCGACTTCGAATACGTCACCGCGACCTGGCTGCTCGAGAGTGCGATGAACGCCGGGGTGCGGGTGTTCAACAATCCGCGCGCGATCCGCGACCATTCCGAGAAGCTCGCCATCACCGAGTTTCCGCAATTCACCGCGACCTCCCAGGTGGCGCGCGATGCGGTGGACCTGCATGCCTTCATCGACGAACTCGGCGACGTCATCCTGAAGCCGCTCGACGGCATGGGCGGCAGCCAGATCTTCCGGGTCCGCGCAGACGACCCCAACCGCAACGTCATCGTCGAGACCCTCACCGCCGATGGCCGGCGCACCATCATGGCGCAGCGCTACCTGCCTGAGATCCGCGACGGTGACAAGCGCGTGCTGATCATCGGCGGCGAGGTCGTGCCGTATTCGCTGGCGCGCATGCTCAAGGCCGGTGAGACGCGCGCCAACCTGGCCACCGGCGGGCGCGGCGTGGCGATGCCGCTGACCGCG
>JBFGZP010000197.1:0-6562 GCA_041586695.1 Thauera sp. | reverse complement strand
CGGCCGGCGCAAGGTCGTGCCTGCGACCGCCGCGACCGAAAGCCGCCTTGCCGGACACTCGCGACCGCGTTCGAATCGGCGCCAGCAGGATGCGCCGCAAACCAATGCGGCGGGTTCGATCCTGCCTTCGCGACCCAATCGGCACCGCATCCGGGCAAATACGGATTGGCGCTGCGTCCCTCACGTGCGAAGGTAGAGGGCGGGAACTATCAGAGGCCCGTCCCGGGTTTCACCCTTTCGACTCTTTCGAGAAGACCAATTCCAGGAGACTCCCTGATGAGACTGATTCGCAGCCTCGGCCTCGCTGCCGGCATAATCCTTTCGACGGGCCTTGCCGCCAACGCCCACGCCCAATCCTTCATCAACGTCCTGACCGGCGGTACCAGCGGAGTTTATTACCCGCTCGGTGTCGCGCTGTCCCAGGTGTATGGCAAGGTGCTACCGGACGCGAAGACGAGCGTGCAGTCGACCAAGGCCAGCGCCGAGAACCTCAACCTGCTGCAGTCGGGGCGCGGCGAAGTGGGCTTCGCGCTGGGCGACGCGGTTTCCGCGGCATGGAATGGCGACGAGGAGGCCGGCTTCAAGACCAAACTCACCAAGCTGCGCGGGCTGGCCGCGATCTACCCCAATTACATCCAGATCGTCGCTTCGGAGGATTCGGGCATCAAGACGATTGCCGACCTCAAGGGCAAGCGCGTGTCGGTCGGGGCCGCACGCTCCGGCACCGAGCTCAACGCACGCGCCATCTTCAAGGGTGCGGGCATGACTTACGAGGATCTGGGCAAGGTCGAGTACCTGCCCTTCGGCGAGTCGGTCGAGCTGATGAAGAACCGCCAGCTCGACGCCACGCTGCAGTCCGCTGGCCTGGGCGTGGCCTCGCTGCGCGACCTCGCCACCTCGGTGAAGATCGTCGTCGTCTCTGTGCCGGCCGAAATCATCACCAAGATCGGCGATGCCGCCTACCAGCCCGGCGTCATCCCGGCGAACACCTACGAAGGCCAGACTGCCGACATCCCGACCGCGGCCATCCGCAACATCCTCGTCACCCATTCCGGCGTGAGCGACGACACGGTGTATGCGATGACGAAGTCGATGTTCGAGGATCTCGACCAACTCGTGGCGGCGCATGCTGTGGCCAAGGGCATCGTGCCGGCCGAAGCCCCGGTCGGGCTGCCGGTGCCGCTGCATCCGGGCGCCGAAAAGTACTATCGCGAAGCCGGCCTGCTGAAGTAAACCGCTTCGCCCTCTGGGCCGCGCAACAAGCGTTGCGCGGCCCCATTGCGCCCCGTTCGGGGCCTTCCCGCACCGGAGAGTCCCCATGTCAGCATCCGCCACGGTAGCGGCCTTCGGCTGGGAGCGGAACAAGGGCACGCAGGCCCGGGTCCTGTTCCTGATCGCCGTCGCATTCTCCACTTTCCAGATCATCGTCGCCGCCTATCATCCGCTGTCCTCGCAGGTGATCCGTGCGATCCACGTCGGCTTCACGCTGCTGCTCAGCTTCACGCTGTTCCAGCACTGGCTGCCGGGACGCTCGGTCGCACCGGTCGCCTGGCTGGTCGGGCTGGGTGGCTTCGTGCTCGCCTTCTACCATTGGGTGTTCGAGTCCGACCTGATCGTGCGCGCCGGGGATCCGACCCAGACCGACCTGGTCGTGGGTGCGATCACGCTGTTGCTGGTGTTCGAGGCGGCACGTCGCGTGATGGGGCCGGCGCTGCCGCTGATCTGCGGCCTCTTCTTCGCCTATGCGGTATTCGGTCAGCACCTGCCGGGCGCGCTCGCGCACCGCGGCTACGATCTTTCCCAGGTCATCGAGCACCTCAGCTTCGGCACCGAGGGCATCTACGGCGTACCGACCTACGTCAGCTCGACCTACATCTTCCTGTTCATCCTGTTCGGCGCCTTCCTCGAACAGGCCGGCATGATCCGGCTCTTCACCGACTTCGCGCTCGGCACCGTCGGCCACACCCGCGGCGGCCCCGCCAAGGTGTCGGTCGTGGCCTCCGGCCTGATGGGCACGATCAACGGCTCGGGCGTCGCCAACGTGGTGACCACCGGGCAGTTCACCATCCCGCTGATGAAGCGCTTCGGTTACAGCCCGGCCTTCGCCGGCGGCGTCGAGGCGACCTCGAGTATGGGCGGGCAGCTCATGCCGCCGGTGATGGGCGCGGTCGCCTTCATCATGGCCGAGACCATCGGCGTCGCCTACGTCGAAATCGTGACGGCGGCGATCATCCCGGCGATTCTCTACTTCGTCACCGCCTTCCTGATGGTGCACCTCGAGGCCGGTCGCAAGGGACTCCACGGCATGGCCAAGAGCGAATGCCCGGATCCCTGGGCGGCGCTGCGTCGCGGCTGGTTTCTGCTGCTGCCGCTGGGCATTCTCGTGTGGCTGCTGTTCTCGGGCTTCACGCCGCTGTTCTCCGGCACCGTCGGCCTGGCGATCACCGCGGTGCTGATCTTCGGTGCCGCGATCGCGATGCGGCTGCAGGGCAACGCCATGCGTGTCGCGTTCTGGATCGCGCTCGGCATCGGCTCGGCCGGTTTCCTCAAGTGGGGTATCGACGCCTTCTTCGTCCTCATCGCCCTGCTCGTGTTCGCCTGTGCCTTCGTCCATGGCGGCCGCGGCACGATGCACCTGGCGGTCAATGCGCTCGCCGATGGCGCCCGCCACGCGCTGCCGGTCGCCGTCGCCTGCGCCCTGGTAGGCGTGATCATCGGCGTGCTGACCCTGACCGGCGCCGCCACCACCTTTGCCGGCGCCATCATCGCGATCGGCGAGAACAACCTGTTGCTGTCGCTGATCCTGACGATGCTGGTCTGCCTGCTGCTGGGCATGGGCATCCCGACCATTCCCAACTACATCATCACCTCTTCGCTTGCCGCTCCGGCGCTGCTCGAGCTCGGCGTGCCGCTGATCGTGTCACACATGTTCGTGTTCTATTTCGGCATCCTCGCCGACCTCACGCCCCCGGTGGCGCTTGCCGCCTTCGCCGCGGCGCCGATCGCCGGCGTGTCGGGCATGAAGATCGGCGTCCAGGCGGTGCGGGTGGCGCTCGCCGGCTTCATCATTCCGTACATGGCGGTGTATGCGCCGGAGTTGATGCTGCAGGGCGACTGGACCGTGCTCGCGGTGGTGTGGATCGTTTTCAAGGCGCTGGTGGCGATCGCACTGTGGGGTATCGCGTCGACCGGCTTCCTGTGGCGGGCGGTGTCCTGGCCGGAGCGCATCTGGGCGCTGGCGGCCGCGGCCCTGCTCGTCGCTGCCGCGCCGATCACGGACGAAGTCGGCATCGGTGCCGCCGCCGCCTTCTTCGCCCTGCAGCTCTGGCACCTGAAGCGGAGCCGCCTGGCGGCATGACCGGCCTATGCCTGACGAGCGGCCTGCTCGCGGCCCAGGTGGCTGCGAGCAGCTTCACGCTCGGGTGGACGCATTCGATAGAAAAGATCCTGTGGGAAGAAGACTGGCGGGTCACGCCTTCAGCGCTGGTGCTCGAAGAAGCCCGCATCCGCGGCTCGGGCGCCGGCATGGAACCACCGCCGGGTGCACGGCTCGAAGCGGGGGTCTGGCACTACCGGGCAGACCGTCGCCTGGCCCGCCTCACCTTGACCCATTCGCCGTGGGCGGCGGATTACCGGCTTTGCCTGCAAGGCGCGTGCCGTCCGCTCGCCTGGCACTTGCCCGGCCTTCCCGAAGTCGCCGTGATCGAACTCCGACCCTGCGCGATGGTGGAGGCGAGCGGCCGGATGGACACCGCGAACAACCGGGGTCGAGCCGGAAGCAGCTCGTAGACAAGGAAAGGCGCGACTTTCGCCGCGCCTTTCGTGGGGCCCCCCGCATGTGCCGTTTCCGCCGGGCATCCTGAACCTAGGGTTCAGGGAGGTCGCTTCCCTTCCGCTTCAGGCTCACCCGGCTAGGGGCGTGCACACCAGCGGCATCTATGGTCGGCAACCAAGTCTCTCGACTATTGGTTCAAGGAATCTACGACTTCAACGAACACTGCAGGGGATTGATTTGCAACGCCACGACGCTGGCCTAAAACAACTTGTCCTGCTGGGCCAACACCCCATCGAGACGCGCTTGCATGAGTCCGATTCTACGCTTCACACCCTGCATGTCAAACCCGTTTCCGCGCTGATGCTGCAGAAATTCATGGGCGACGTTCAGCGCCGTCATCACTGCAAGTTTCTCGCCTGACGCATGCGTTTTCGATGCGAGCTCCTTGAGCCTGTCATCGAGGTAGGCGACCGCTGCGAGTAGCCCGTCGCGGTTTTCGGGCGTGCAGGCGACACGGTATTCCTTGCCAAGCAGCACGATATCCAGGTGATCCATCGACACGGGTCAGGCCTCCGGCAGTTTGTCCAGCAGCGCCTCGAGTTTGTCGGTGGCAAGCTCGAGCTTGCCCGACAATCGGCGGTTTTCGGCATCCAGCCTGGCCAGACGTCCGCGCAACTCGACATGGTCGGTCTTGAGGCGCCCGTAGAGGCTGACGAGTTGCTCGATTCGTGATTCGAGCTGTGCGAGTTCGGTGTCCATGGCGCGGATGGTAGAGAGGCCGTTGCGGGGGGTCAATCAGCGCTGGACCTGGGTCACGTCGCGCACCGCGCCAGTATCGGCCGAAGTGGTCAGCGCCGCATAGGCCTGCAGCGCCGCACTGACCGCGCGCTCGCGCTTGACCGGCTTCCACGCGGCGCCACCCTTCGCCTCCATCGCGGCGCGGCGGCGAGCCAGTTCATCGTCGCCGACCGCCAGCCGGATGCTGCGCTCGGGGATGTCGATTTCGATCGTGTCGCCATCCTCGACCAGCGCGATCGCGCCGCCGCAGGCCGCCTCGGGCGAGGCGTGGCCGATGGACAGGCCCGAGGTGCCACCGGAGAAACGTCCGTCGGTGAGCAGTGCGCAGTCCTTGCCCAGACCGCGGCTCTTCAGGTACGAGGTGGGGTACAGCATCTCCTGCATGCCCGGCCCGCCCTTGGGGCCTTCGTAGCGGATGATGACGACGTCGCCCGCCTGCACCACCTCGCCGAGGATGCCTTCGACGGCGTCCTCCTGGCTTTCGAACACGCGCGCCTTGCCGGTGAACTTCCAGATCGATTCATCGACGCCGGCCGTCTTGACGATGCAGCCCTTCTCGGCGATGTTGCCGTAGAGCACGGCAAGCCCACCGTCCTCGCTGAAGGCGTGCGCCTTGTCGCGGATGACGCCGCCGGAGCGGTCGCGGTCCAGCGCTTTCCAGCGCCGGTCCTGGCTGAACGCCACCTGGGTGGGCACCCCGCCCGGCGCGGCGCGGTAGAAATCGACCACCGCCTTGTCCTCGTTCTGCATGACGTCCCAGCGCGCCAGTGCTTCGCCCACGGTCTTGCTGTGGACGGTGGGCAGGTCGCGGTGCAGCAGGCCGGCGCGATCGAGCTCGCCGAGAATGCCCATGATGCCGCCAGCGCGGTGAACATCCTCGATATGCACGTCCGCGATCGCCGGTGCCACCTTGCACAGGCAGGGTACGCGCCGAGAGATGCGGTCGATGTCCTGCATGGTGAAGTCGACGCCGCCCTCGTGCGCGGCCGCGAGCAGGTGGAGCACGGTGTTGGTCGAGCCGCCCATCGACACGTCGAGACTCATGGCGTTCTCGAAGGCCTCGAAGCTGGCGATGCTGCGTGGCAGCACCGAAGTGTCGTCCTGCTCGTAATAACGGCGTGCGAGGTCGACAATGCGATGGCCCGCTTCCCTGAACAGGCGCTCGCGGTCCGCGTGGGTGGCGAGCGTCGTGCCGTTGCCGGGCAGCGACAGGCCGAGCGCCTCGGTGAGACAGTTCATCGAGTTGGCGGTGAACATGCCCGAGCAAGAGCCGCAAGTCGGGCAGGCGGAGCGCTCGGTCGCCTCGACTTCCTCGTCGGAGCAGTTCTTGTCGGCGGCCTTGACCATCGCGTCGACGAGATCGAGCGAAATGACCTTCCCCTCCAACTTCACCTTGCCGGCCTCCATCGGCCCGCCAGAGACGAAGATGGCCGGGATGTTCAGGCGCATCGCCGCCATCAGCATGCCCGGGGTGATCTTGTCGCAGTTCGAGATGCACACCAGTGCGTCGGCCGTGTGCGCGTTGCACATGTACTCGACGCTGTCGGCGATCAGTTCACGCGAGGGCAACGAATAGAGCATGCCACCGTGCCCCATGGCGATGCCGTCATCGACGGCGATGGTGTTGAACTCCTTCGCCACGCCGCCGGCGGCCTCGATCTCGCGCGCGACCAGCTGGCCGAGATCCTTCAGGTGCACATGGCCCGGCACGAACTGGGTGAAACTGTTGGCGATGGCGATGATCGGCTGTTCGAAGTCGCCATCCTTCATGCCGGTGGCGCGCCAGAGGGCGCGGGCACCCGCCATGTTGCGACCAGCGGTGGAAGTGCGGGAACGATACTGGGGCATGACGGCGCTCCGGAGAAGTCGGCGGGAAAGCGCGTGATTCTAACCCCGCCCGCGAGTCCGGTCATCCGCCCGGCTGCAGCGGACCAGTCCCCGGCCGCGGCAATACGGTCGCCAGGGTGGCCGGCAGCCATCGACAATGCG
>JBFGZP010000196.1:0-6623 GCA_041586695.1 Thauera sp. | reverse complement strand
CACGCTGGCCGAGCTCTTCATCAGGATTTGCGCGGCGCCGGCATTCATCACCCCGGGCAGCGTCCAACCCGGCAGCGGCGAGGGGCGCTCGATCGCGCCGGTCGCGACGATCAGGTGGCGCGCCTTGAGCACCCCACCCTGAGCCCCGACCAGGTAGGAGATCTGCAGCTCGGGGCTCACGTCCCAGACGCTGGCACCGGCGAGGTGGGTTACCCCGCTGGTCTCGAGCCGGCCGACCAATGCAGCGCCGGATTCGTAGTCCTTCCCGAGCCAGCGCCTGACCGCGGCCGAGGCCCGGCCGACGTTGCGGTAGATCTGACCGCCGGCCACGGCCTGCTCGTCGAGCACCACGGCGCTCAGGCCGCACTCGACTGCAGTCGCCGCCGCCGCCATGCCGGCCGGGCCGGCGCCGACGATGGCGACGTCGTAGGCCGCGCTCATTGGGCGCCTCCGATCTTGCGCGCGCCGTGCTGCAATCGCACCCGCATGCCTTCGCGCACCGGCGTCATGCATGACTGCACGTTGGGCACCCCGTCGAGCTCGACCAGGCATTCGAAGCACACCCCCATCATGCACAGCGGAGCGCGGGCCTGCTGCGATACGGCTGAATGACGCAGCGGTACCACCCCGCCACGCAGCAGGGCGGCGGCCAGGGGTTCACCAGCGCGCGCATCGATGGTGCGCTCGTCAACCTCGATGGTGCAGTCGGCCGGGCCGACGAGACCCGGGAGGCGGGCATCTTCAAGCATGGAATCGCTCCGTCGTGAAGGATTTGAAGGCGCCCGGCGCAGGGCCGCCGGTAAGCCAGCCGACCAATTCACCGGCATGCGCCGAGGCCAGCGTGATACCGCTGTGACAGCTCACCACGTAGGCCCCCGGGCAGCTCGTGCTTTGCTCGTAGAGCGGCAGGCCATCCGGGGTCATCACGCGCAGCGCGCCCCAGGCCCGGACCACGTTGGTATTGGCCAGCACCGGAAAACAGGCCAGCGCTCGCGCGGCGATGCGCGAAAGCTGGTCGACGCTGGTGCCATCGTTGAAGCCGACGTTCTCCTTCGAGTCACCGATCTGCACGCCGCCGTCACCTGTCTGGCGCACATGCAGGGTCGGCAGGGGAAGAAAGGGCTGCGCGCGCTCGCACACCAGCACCTGGCCGCGCACCGGCTTGACCGGCGCCTCCAGGCCGACCATCGGAGCGAGCTCGCGATTACCAAGGCCGGCGGCCAGCACCACCGCGCCGCCCTCGACGGTGCCGCCTGCGGACTCCGCAACGAAGCGGCCCTGTCGGTGGGCGAGCGCGGTGATGCGGAAGCCGGAACGGTAGCTGCCGCCGAGTTCGCGAATCGCCTGATGCAAGGCCTTCAACAGGCGCAGCGGGCTGACATGGCCGTCGAGCGGGCAGTAGGAGGCGCCGACCACGCGTGGACCGATCGCCGGGAGATAGCGCCTGGTCTCCGCGGGGCTGAGGATCTCGTAGGGATAGGTCTCGCCAATCGAGCGCGCGACTGCGTCGAGTTCAGTGCGGCGCGCTTCGAGCTCGTCCTCGTCGATACACAGGTGCATGCCGCCTTCCTGCTGCAACTGCAGCTCGGTGCCGGTGAGCTCCTCGAGCCCGGCGGCGAAGGCGCCCCAGCCGCGCACGGCACTCGTGGTCCAGCGCGCGTAGTCGGGGCATTGCGCGCCCTTGCCCTGGACCCAGACCAGGCCGAAGTTGCCGCGTGCGGCGCGAAACGCATCGTCGCCCTCGTCGAGCAGGCACACCGTGCGGCCCGCCCTGAGCAGGCCATAGGCGATCGAGGCACCGACCACGCCGCCGCCAACCACCAGGTACTCCGCCGAACTCTGCTTGTTGTCTGCCATGTCTGCCGGTTCCTCGCTCGGGCGCGCCCGGCGCGCTGTCAGTTGAGCCGAACCTCATGGTAGGGGGCACAGGCAATAACAACAAATGATTAATATTGGACTTTGCATGCGCGTTTATTATATTTCTTGGCGGCCGCGCCGATCGCTGGCGCGCTAGAGAATCGGGTTCTCGACGCGCAGCGACGCGGCCAGTTCGAGGAAGGGCTCGACCAGACGGGAGCGCGAGCGATGCACCGGCAGGAGAAGGCTGTAGGTGTAGGGAATGGCCGGGGCGAAGCGCTTGGCGAGTAGTCCCTGGTCGAGGAATTCCCCGGCGCTGATGGGGTCGACCAGGGCCACGCCGGCGCCCTCGCGAACGAAGGCGCAGACGGTTGCCGAGAGCTGTGACTCGATGACCAGGTTCATCGGGACGCGCGCCTCGTCAAAGGCCAGATTGATGCGCTGACGGATGCCGGACTCGGGACCGAGCGAGACGAAGCGCTCTCCCTTCAGATCCGGCGCGCGGATCGTTTCCGCGGCGGCGAGCCGATGATCCGGTCTCAGCACGCAGCACAGTGACGAGACTAGCCAGGGCTCTACCGTGACCGCCGAGTGCTCGGCATGCACGGTCGCGAAACCCAGGTCATATTGCTGTGTGGCGATGCTCTCGAGCACTTCCGGCGAGCCCTGGGTCGATAGCCGGTAGCGCACCTTGGGGTGCGCCTCGGCGAAACGGGTGATGACCCGCGGCAGGAAGCTCAGGCCCAGCGCCGGCATCGCGGCGATGCTGAGGCTGCCGTGCTCGAACTGGCGGATGCCCTCGGCAAAGCGCGTGATCTTGTCGAGCCCCGAAAAGGAACGCTCCACCTCGGTGATCAGCAGCTTGGCTTCGACGGTCGGGAAGAGGCGCCCCTTGGCGCGATCGAAGAGCGGAAAGCCGACCGCGTGCTCGAGGTCGGCCAGCAGACGGCTGATGGCCGGCTGGGTGACGTTGAGGACGTCGGCCGCGCGCGTCACCATGCCCGTCTGCATGATCGCCCGGAAGGCTTCCAGCTGGCGGTGATTGAGTCTCACGACGTCCTCCGGGACCTAGAAAAAGAAAATGGCAGGATGCCCACCGGGGACATCCTGCCATCGTCATCACGCAAATGTCAGCCGGTGGGGCCCGGCCGCAGCTTACTTGGTCACGCTATCGACGATCGGCTGCGCCCAGGCTGCGCCGATGTCCTTGATGATTTCCGGCCACACCACCGCACGTGCCTGCTTGGCGTTGGCGTCGAGATCGGCTGCGCTCACCTCGACGATGATCGCACCGGCGTCCTGCAGGCGCTTCTCGTTGGCCGTCTGGTCTTCGGCGGCAGCCGCCCAGCGCGCGGTCTCGAACTCGGCCGAGGCCTTTTCCAGCGCAGCCTGCTCATCCTTGGCAAGCTCGGAGAACTTCTCGCCATTGATCAGCAGATACCAGACCTCGAAGTGGGTGTTCATCGGCAGGTAGTACTTGGTGACGTCCTTGAACGAAGCGTAGTAGCCCTCGGCGCCCGAGCCGATCACGCCATCGACGACGCCGGTCTGCACCGCGGTGAAGGCCTCCGAGAAGGGCAGCGGCGAGCCGATGTAGCCGATGCTGTCGGCCAGCAGCTGGAACGACTTGATCGGAGGTACGCGCAGCTTGAGACCCTTCTTCGCATCTGCCTGGCCGGCGTTTACCGGCTCCTTGTTGAGCGAAATGCCGCCGAAGTACACCGGGTAGGCCGCCAGTACGCGGATATCCTGCTTGGCGTAGAGTTCCTCCATGGCCTGGCGCAACTTGGAACCCTTGCCGTAGACCCGCTTGGCGCTGTCCCAGTCGGTCGCGAGATAGGGCAGCGCGCCGATCTGCAGGCGCTTGTCGGCCGCTGTCGCGACTGGCTGCAGGGCCATGTCGACCGCACCGACCGAGATGCGCTCCTGCACCACGGTGTAGTCGCGGAGGGCGTTGGCGGCATAGATGTCGAACTTGAGCTTGCCTGCGGTGGCCTTCTCGACGGTCGCCGAAAAACCGCGCAGGTCCTTGTCGACCGTGGTGCCCTGGGGCCTCACATGCGAGATCTTGAGGGTCTCGGCAGCCACCGGAGCGGCAGCGGCGCAAAGCGAGAACGCGACGGACAGTGCGGCGATTGTTGCAGTCTTCATGGGTTTTCTCCTCCTTGGGTGGCGGCCCGCCTGGGCCGGCCGTGGTAAAACGAACGATATCGATATCGGGCTCAGTAGCCGAAGAACCTTGGGAAGCCGAGCGACAGGTCGGACCAGAACGAGGTCAGGAACACCACCGGGACGTAGCCGAGGATCAGCAGGATCATCGCCGGACGCACCACCTGGGTGACCTTGACCTTGCCGATGCGCGCGCCCAGGTAAAGGATGCTGGCATATGGCGGCGTGACTCCGCCCATCGCGGTATTGACCCCGATGATCGCGGCGAACTGCACCGGGCTGACGTCGATCGCCTGCATCAGAGGGAGCAGCAGCGGCGCCACCAGGATGATCGCGGTGATGTCATTGACCACCATGCCGAGCATGAACAGCAGGATATTCACCAGGATCAGCAGCAGGGTGCGGTCGGTGGTGATGCCGAAGATCAGATCCACCAAGGCCTGGGGTGCGTTCTGCAGCACCAGCATCTGGCTCAGGATCAGGCTGAACAGAATCATGATCATGATCGCGCCGACCGCCGTGCCCGCCTCCTTGCCGGCCTCGAGCAGCGTGGAGAGAGTCAGGCCACGGTAGATCATGAAGCCGACCGGTAGCGCGTAGATCACCGCCACCGCGGCCGCTTCGGTAGGCGTCATGATGCCGCCGTAGATGCCGCCGAGAATCACCACCGGCATCACCAGCGCGGGAAACGCCACCACGCTGCGACGCGACAACTCCTTTCCGAATTCGGGAAACGTCATCGGCGCATCGAGCACCAGCGGGAAGCGGCGCGCCCACGCGAGGTTGGTGATCGAGAACAGGGTCATGATCAGCAGGCCCGGGCCGAGCGTCGCCAGGAAACAGGCGAGGATCGAGGTGTCGGTGACCCAGCCGTAAACGATCATGGTCACGCTGGGCGGAATCAGCAGGCCGAGGATCGATGAGTTGGCGACCAGCGCGGTTGCGTAGGCCCGCGGGTAGCCCTTCTTCTCCATCTCCGGGATCAGGATCGGGCCGATAGCCGCCACGCCGGTCAGGCCGGAGCCCGAGATCGCGCCGATGATCGCGCAGCTCACGGTCGCCACCACGCCCAGGCCGCCTTTGATGCGGCTGACGAAGACATCGACGAACTTGAGCAGCGCACCCGCGATGCCGCTCGAGCTCATGATCGTGCCGGCCAGCACGAACAGGGGAATGGCGAGCAGAACGGGCGAGGAGAGCTGGCCGAAGCCCCACAGCATGGCGCCCTTCATGGTCGCGCCGCCAACGAACACCATCACCATCACGCCACCGCCGAAGCAGTAGGGCAGCGGAACGCCGAGCGTCAGCAGCACGACCAGCACGCCGAACGCGAGTAGTGCGGCTTCAACCATTTTGTTCTCCCCCGGTTTCTTCGTCTGAATGGTCGAGCAGCGCGCGGACATGCTTCACCAGGGAAGCCAGTGTCCATAGGGTCATCAGCACGAGGCCGATGAAGAGCGCGCAGTCGGCATAGAAAGTCGGTATGTACAGCGTCGGGCTTTCCTTCCAGACGCGCAGCGTGTACTTGAAGAAATCCCAGCCCCAGTAGGTCAGCCAGCCGACGATGCCGATGCTGAGCACCTCCCCGAGCACCGCCAGTCGCAAATGCCCGCGCTTGGTCTTGAGGAAGATCTCGAGGACGTTGGCGCGAATCTGCGAGTCCTCACGGGACGCATTCACCGATCCCAGCACGTACAGCCAAAGCGTCGGGTAGATCAGCAGTTCTTCGAGACCCATCACCGGAATCTCGAGGATGTAGCGGGTGAAGACCTGCACGCATTGGGCCCCCGCCACGATCAGCAGCAGGCCGGTGAGCAGGTACTTGAAGGTCGTGTTCATGCGCCGCCTCCCCGGGATGGTCTTGCTGGCGCTGGCGGGTCGGCTTGTCTTGAGGGCGAGGCCATGCAACTTCCTCCGGTGATGAGGTGGCGCGTTAGCGGGACTGCGGTCAATTATCCAGAGCACGCACATAAAAACAAATCAAACTTATGCGCCACTCAATGTGTTTTTGTTATGTTTGAAGGCGCCTCTTGCCCACCCGCAACCGTCCGCCCTGACGCTCCGGCAGGTCTTGTCGCGCGATCAGCGTCTTGGGGATGATCCGGCCAGGGCCTCAGGGCGCGACAGCTCGGAGTCCGAGCAGATTGCGACCGCCGAGCCCCTCGACTGGCGAAATGCTGCAGCCGCTCGCGCGGGTGCTCGTAGTCGCGGGTTTCCATCCGCAGGATGACTTCGGTCATGCACGCGGGCATGTGCAGTTCGCCGCGCCGGAGCGTCTTGCTGCGGTCATGAGAACATTTTGCGGGCCCCAGGTAGTCATGGCGGCCATACCAATGCTCCGCAAGACCGTGGAACGCGGTCGAAGCATGCATGCATGCTCTCTCGGGCTCCGTGGGCAGCGTCCTACCAAGCGCCGTGGAAAATCGGGCTCGCCCCGGTCTGGCCTTCGTGTCGGTTAAGGTTTTTCAGTTTCTCCCGTGACCGGGTTGAGTGTCTTGCCATCTGCATCCCGGATCTGGTGATCGAAAGCCGCCTGGAGGCCGGTTCCGCCCTCGCCCTCCCTCGTGAGTTCATGGTCAATGTAGCGCGGATACAGT